>CAVJKK010000338.1:0-2436 GCA_963649855.1 Anaerovoracaceae bacterium | reverse complement strand
TGCACGATTTTGGAGGAAAAAATGGCTAAGGCTAAAACACCAATCACTTTGCTTTGTGGTTATCTTGGTGCAGGAAAGACGACTCTTTTGAATCAGGTTCTTTCCAATCAGAAGGGATATAAAGTTGCCGTTATCGTAAATGATATTGGCGAAGTAAACGTAGACGCTAAACTGATTGCAGACGGTGCAAAAATCACAGATACTTCGGACATTGTTCCGCTTACAAACGGCTGTATCTGCTGTACGTTGAAATCCCAGCTTTCACAGAATATCGAAAATCTCATCAAATCCGGAAAATATGATTATGTGATGATTGAAGCCAGCGGCGTCTGCGAACCGATGCCGATTGCTCAGGAACTTGAAACAATCAAAAACGGCGTTGTTGATAACGTTGTCGGCGTTGTAGATGCAGCCCGCCTCGTTGATGAATTTGCCGGAGGAAACAAACTTCTCGACAAAAAAGACATGGGCGAAGAAGACATCGAATCCCTCCTCGTTCAGCAGATTGAATTCTGTTCAACACTCGTAATCAACAAAAAAGACCTCGTTACTGAAGACGAATTCAAAAAAGTCCGCAAGGTAATCGAAACTTTGCATCCGGGAGTAAAAATCATCGAAACAGATCACGGCAAGGTTGACGTAGAAGAAATCCTTTCAACTCATTCTTTTGATTTTGAAACGGTTTACGCTGCGGCAGGCTGGTGCAAGCATCTTGAAGAAGATGAAATTGACGATGACGACGATGATGATGACCACGACCACGAAGAACATGAACATGACGAACATCACGAGCATGAACATCATCACCACGAACACAAGCACGACGGAGATTCAGGCGCAGACGAAGACGAATACGGAATCGGAACTTTCATTTACTTCCGCCGCAAGCCGTTTGACCGTCAGAAACTCGACGAATTTGCCGCAAAGTGGCCGAAAAACGTTATCCGCTGCAAGGGCTTGATGTGGTTTGCAGACGAACCGGAAATGGCATGGGTTTTTGAAACAAGCGGAAGACAGATTCAGGCAGGATATTCAGGACAGTGGATTGCCGCTGCTCCGGAAAAAGAACAGAAAAAGATTCTCGCGCAGAATCCGGAAATCCAGAAAGAATGGGACGAAACTGTCGGCGACAGAATGATAAAACTGTGCATAATCGGACAGAACCTCGACAAAAAGGCAATCTCCGCAGAACTCGACAAGTGTCTGGCAGACTAGAAGCGCTTGGAATTACATAAGTTGTAAAAAAAAGGCGCAGGGAGAATGTCAAATAGCCGTAGCCGCGCGACGTCCTGTCGCGGTCCAAGAAATGCTGCGCATTTCTTGCGGTGGTTTCTGTCTTTAGCGCCATCCGTGGCGCAGTCTTATAAGCGCCGATTGAGCCTGTCGAAATCACGCGGCTCGTGGCAGTTTTTTTGCGAGAGGCTATTTGAAGTTATTCAATAACTTAAACAATGTGTAAATTGTAAAAACTCGAAGTTAGGGCTAATAACTTAATGTTTTTGTCGCAATGATGATTTTATTCTAGAATGAAATCATCATTTTTTTTCGGGCAAGTCAGAATGCTTGCCTTTGGAGGATTTTATGAAAAAGCTTTTAGTCGCTGCAGCAGTATTTGCAGTAGCAGCAGGTTCAGCATTTGCAGACTGGACAAGGGTTATTTCGGCAGGACTTTCCGTTCCATCAATTAAAACAACAGCAGAACTGGAATCTGACGGCGGAGCAAGTGATTCATTTACAGCAGACGGTTTTGGCATCAATCTTGACGGACAGTTCCGCCTTATCAAAGACAACGGCTTCAGCTTTATGTGGGATTTTGACATGGGTTACACAAACATCAACGAGGTTAAGAAAATCTACGATGATGACCTTGTAGGATTCAACTTCGGACTTTTGTTCGGCGTAGGAAAAAATTTCTCTAACAACCCTGCCAGAAAATTCATTTTGAGCGGTGTTGTAGGCTTTGATGCACTTGGTTTCGGTTACTCTGAATCTGTTGGTTCCGTTGACACTACATGGGTTTGTGCAGAAGTAAACGCACTCATCGGTGCAGATTTCTACTTCAATCAGAAAATCAATGACACGTTCGGATTCTTTGCTTCATGTACGGCGGTCGTAGGTGCAGGTACTGCAGGCTGGGAAAGTGAAGTAAATGATAAGACGACAAACAATTATGACGGCTCGTCACAGATTTTCACATTTGTCCCGAAAGTCGGTGTCTGCTGGACATTCTAGTTTTTGAAGAAAAGGGCTGCAATTCATTTTGCAGTCTTTTTTATTTTCAGGAGAGGGTATGAAAAAACTCCCGCAGTTTGTGCGCTGTCTGATTTCTTCCGTTTTTTCTGCGTGCGTGGATTTTGCGCTTTTTTACGCCGTAAACAATCTCTGTACAAAGTCCGGGCTCGGCATAAAAACGGCGATTGTTACAGCAACAGTTTT
>CAVJKK010000337.1:0-2439 GCA_963649855.1 Anaerovoracaceae bacterium | reverse complement strand
TAACTGTTCCGTACTACGCAAACGATACGATTGAAACTGTGATTGCAAGGATTAACGATTCTCAGGGAGAAGTAAAGGCATATCTCGACCGTAACAGCCGTCTTGTACTAAAGGCGACGACAGCGGCATCAATGGAAAATCCTGATTTCGTAATCCGCCATGTTGAAGATTCAGGACTTTTCCTCGCAGGCTATTCAGGAATCTTAAGCGGCAGCGGTGCAGAAAACGCCTATGACTTTGCGCGCGCTGATGCAGTTGACTCTCTTGCAGGAAGTTATTCTACCGCGCCGGTGATGAATCCTGCAGAATACATTTCGCTTAACGAAAAAATAAAGAATGACCCGGCAAGCGTTGCAGCGGGCTTCCCGAATGCGCAGGGCAGGGCAGTAATCGGAGATGCGCGTGCAGCGGTAGAAATTGCTTCAATCCGCAATACCGATGTGATGATTGGAACGAGCCGCACGTTTGATGATTACTTTGCAGAAAGCGTTACGAATGCAGGCTTAAAAGGCGAACAGGCAGAAAACATGCTTTTGAGCCAGAATGCAATCATGAATGATCTGCGGGATCTGCGCGACTCAATCAGCGTCGTAAACATTGATGAAGAACTCGCAGACATCATCAAATTCCAGCATGGCTACAATGCCGCCGCAAAGTACGTAAGCGTAATTGACGAAATGCTGGACACGATAATCAACAGACTTGGGGTCTAAGCTGGATAAAATAAACGGTTTTATGGAAATTATCAAACAGCCGTAGCCAAAGTTCTGACACAGACGCATTTTGAGCTTGTCTCAGTCATGCATCTCGTGGCAGGTTTTTGGCGAGAGGCTGTTTGGTAAGACACTGTAAATATATAAGACAGGAGATTTTATGAAACGAATCAGCAGTCAGATGAACAACAATAACACTCAGTACAACCTCCGCATTCAGGAGCGCCGTCTGAATAAAATCAACAATCAGATCGGTACACAGCAGAAGATTCAGTCTCTGCGTGATGACCCTGTGGCTGCCGGACATCTCGTAAAATATCAGTCTTACCTGAACCGCGTAAATAATTTTGAAAAAAACGGGCAGACTTTAAGCGACCAGTTCCAGTACCGCGAAGGCTACATGCAGAATTCGCTCGACATCATGCAGCGCGTGCGCGAACTTGCAGTAACCGGCGCTAACGGCATCTACAACCCTGAAGACATGCGCAACATGGCAGTTGAAGTTGACGAACTTCTGCAGGAACTCGTGCAGAACGCAAATGCAACCGGGCCGGACGGAAATTCAATTTTTGCCGGCACGAATACGAACGCAGTGGCTTTTGAAGTTGACCTCGGTCACGTTGACGGTGCAGTTCAGCCTTTGATTTCAAGCGTGCGCTACAACGGAACGGTTGACCTGAACAAAGTTGAAGTTGACGAGAATAAATACATCACGGTGGACAACATCGGCTCTAAGACTTTCTGGGCAGAACCTCAGCGGCTTTTCGGCGGTCGTGACCTTTCTTCATGGCAGGCAAAGGAAAGCGGCATAATCAATGTTGACGGTCAGCAGATTCAGATGCAGGCGGGAGACACCGTTTATTCGCTCGTTTCAAAAATCAATGCATCTGGAGCGGCTGTAAAGGCGGGAATTGACCCGATTACAAACGGCCTTAACCTTACGACGACGGATTCCCACCAGCTGTGGCTTGAAGATGTTTCCGGCAATATTTTGAATGACCTTGGAATCATAAAGGATTCAAGTCAGAAACCTCCGTACAACACGGCAGACAACGTGCGGGTTTCGGGCGGTTCGCTTTTTGATACTGTGATAGGGCTACGCAATTCACTCTTAAAAGGGGACGGGGAAGCGATCGGAACGCGTGTTCTTGCAAGCCTTGACTCTGGAATCAATAACCTGACTACGAGAATTGCAAAATCCGGCAGCGAATACGAACGCCTGCAGAATGACATTACGCGGAACTCTGCAACTGCCCTCAACGTAACGTCGCAGATCAGCCGTGAAGGCGACCTGGACATTACGCAGGCAATTACAGACCAGAAAATGCTTGAATACACTCAGCAGGCAACGCTCAGCAACGCCGGCAAGATGTATAATTCTTCGCTTTTGAATTACATGAAATAGAAATAACGGGAGGATCTTTTTCAGATGGAAATTAAGACAAAAACAATGGGGACTGTTTCAGTTGATGAAAGTCAGATTGTTGATTTTCCGAACGGTCTTTACGGCTTTGAGGATTATCACAAATACGCGATAATTGAGGCAGAATATCAGCCATTTTTCTGGCTGCAGTCTCTCGATGAAAGCAATCTTGCGTTCATCATCGTTGACCCTTTTTTAATCGTAAATGATTATGAACTCGACATTGACGACAACTCTTTAAGCGAAATCGGAATTGATTCCCCGGAAGATGTCGTTCTTTTTGCGATTATCACTGTTCCTGCC
>CAVJKK010000336.1:0-2445 GCA_963649855.1 Anaerovoracaceae bacterium | reverse complement strand
GTCATCCCGTTTTCATGTCAACTGACGACATCCAGCTCGGCGGAAAAGAAAGCGTAAAAGACACGGCACGCGTTCTTGGAAGAATGTTCAGTGCAATCGAATTCCGCGGTTTCAAACAGGAACACGTAGAAGAACTCGCAAAATATTCAGGAATCCCAGTAATCAACGGTCTGACGGACGACTTTCACCCGACACAGGCACTTGCCGACATAATGACCCTCAAAGAAAATTTCGGAAAACTCAAGGGCTTGAAATGGGTATTCTGCGGAGACGGAAGAAACAACGTAGCCCGCTCAATGATGATTATTTCTGCAAAACTTGGAATCGATTTTGCAATCTATGCACCAAAGGAACTCTTCCCGCCGAAAGACATTCAGGACATCTGCGCGCCGTTTGCAAAGGAAAGCGGAGCAAAAATTGAAATCTCTGATAATATTTCAGTTGTAAAAGGAGCAGATTGCCTTTATACTGATGTGTGGGTTTCGATGGGTGAAGAAGCACTCAAAGAAGAAAGAACCCGTCTGCTTAAACCGTATCAGGTAAACAAAGAGCTTATGGCTGCCACGGGCAAGAAGGAAACGATTTTCATGCATTGTCTGCCGGCAGTTTTAGGTCAGGAAGTTACCGAAGATGTTTTTGAAAGTTCCTCAAGCAAAGTCTGGGACGAAGCAGAAAACCGCAAGCATACGATTAAGGCAATCATGCTGGCGCTCATCTAATTTTGTGCAGGAGAAATGAATATGAAAAAATCTTTCATTACCGGACTTATTTCTGCAATTCTTATTGCAGGATTAACTTTTACAGCAGCAGCGCAGGAAAGTGCAGATAAAGCAGAACGCACATACAAAAACGAATACCATGAATCTGAAATGTCTTACAGAAACGTCATCGTTTACAAGGTTCTTGATCAGAAGGATGCGTATATCGTCATGTATGCAAAAGGTCACAGAGATATAGGCAGCGTTGCCATTCCGAAAAAATGGTACAAGGAAACACCGAAAAAGCTCAGATTCCGCCCGCTTTCCAAGGGAATGACATCTTACATGACAGTAATGTACAGAAGCGGAAACTTTGACCATGTAATTCTGACAGTTCCGACAAACCGTTCAGACGCTGCGTGGGGTGTTGCCGACAGCAATGTTCAGGTTGATGCAGACAAAGAAACTCTGGACATCGTTTACTAAAACGAATAAAAAAAATCAAAGAGAGCCGTCTGAAAAGATGGCTTTTTTTATGCAAAAATCATAAACATACAGGAAATTAAAATGAAAAAAATCCCGGACGAAGAAATAAACGCTTTTAAATCATTTCTCAACTCGCACAAATTCTTTTTTATTGCAGGCCACAAGGAACCGGACGGTGACTGTGTCTACAGCTGCATTGCGATGGCAAACATCTTAAAAAAACTGAATCTTGAATACCAGCTTTTAAACGCAGGACCGTTCAAGCGCAACGAAATTTCAGAATTTGCAGAATTATTTACAGACACTCCGCAGTTTCTTACTGAACCAGAAAGACAGGAAACAGGGCTCATAGTCCTTGACTGCTCTGAATTAAAAAGAATCGGCGAGCTGGACGGTGATTTGACTGGACTCGACACCTTCATAATTGACCATCATCTGACGGCGGACGTAACACAGAACTGCATAATCGATTCCTCTGCCCCGGCAGCGTGCTGTCTCGTTCAGCAGATTTACGAAAAACTGATTGGACCTGTTGACTTAGAAACAGCAGAATATCTTTTTATGGGTCAGAGCACGGATACGGGCTACTTCAGATTTTTAGGTTCAGACTCCGGAGAAGTATTTTTACAGACAGCTCGTCTTGTCCAGGCAGGCGTAAATCCGCGCAAAGTTTACGATAAAATCACGGGCGGTAAACCTTATTCAACGAGAAAACTTTTAGGCGTTCTGCTCAGCAGGACGGAGCGTTTCTGCAACGATAAACTTGCACTCACATACGAAACTCTTGAAGACACAAAAAAATACGGACAAGAAGGAAGGGACAGCGACGCACTCTACTCTCTTCTGCTCGCAGCCGAAGGCGTGGAAGCCGTTGCGTTTTTAAGGCAGGACACCGAATACTCATGCACGGGCGGTTTACGCTCAAGAGACGACTGCAACGTAAGCGAAATTGCAGCCTGCTTTGGCGGCGGAGGACACAAAAATGCCTCAGGTTTCAGCGTGCAGGGCAAACTCGAAAATTTAATTCCGGAAGTAAAAAAAGAATTCGCAAAAGCCTTTTCAAAAAAACTTTAAGACGGATTTTTAAATTCCGCTGCAAGATTTTGCAAGATTTTGCAAGATTTTTGCAAACTTCTGCAAGTTTTTGCAAGATTTTGAAAGATTTCTGCAAGATTCTGCAAACTTTTGCAAGATTCAGCAGGTTTTCTGCAAGATTTTGCAAGTTTCTGCAAGTTTTCTGCATGAAAAAGCAGGATTCTGC
>CAVJKK010000335.1:0-2465 GCA_963649855.1 Anaerovoracaceae bacterium | reverse complement strand
ACCGCAAGAAACGCAAGTTTCTTGGCACGACACGAGGTCGTACAGGTTCTTGGCGGGAGGCTGTTTGAACTGTGTTTAATAGAAAATCGACATTCAGGTTATTACGCTGTTTTTGGCGTATGGAGATTAAAAATGGCAGAAAAAGATTTATGTCCGTGTGGTTCAGGAAAAGTTTACGGTGAATGTTGCGAACCGGTCATCAAGGGAACGAAAGCAGCACCGACAGCAGAAAGTTTAATGCGCGCACGCTACACTTCTTACGTTAAGCACGAAATCGAATTTATTATCAATTCATGCGACGAAGGCGACAAAATTGCAGAAATCGACCGCAAGGCTACGGAAGAATGGTCAAAGACTTCAACCTGGCACGGCTTAAAGATTTTGAACACACAGAAGGGTGGCGAAAGCGATGACGAAGGCCTTGTAGAATTTGAAGCAACCTACACAGACAAGAACAACCTTCACGAAGTTCACCACGAAAACGCATATTTCAAGAAAGTCAACGGAAAGTGGCTCTACGAAGCCGGCGATGTAAAACCGATGACAGTCGTACGCGAAGGCAAAAAAGTAGGTCGCAACGATCCGTGCCCGTGCGGAAGCGGCAAAAAATACAAGAAGTGTTGTGGCCGCTAGGACGTTTGAAAAATGACTCAAATTGTTACAGGCTTTCATGCGATAGAAGAAAAAGTCCGCCGTGCGCTCGACAGCGGAAAAACTGACGGACTTTCAATTCAGCTGGCAAAAAGCGGTCCGCGCATAAAAAAAATCCTTGAAAGCGCGAAAAAGGCTGGAATCCCGGTTATCAACGCTGATAAAAATGCACTCGACAACCTCGTAAAAGTTCTGCCGGAAGTTGCACGCGATCACCGTGGAATTGTAATGGTGATTGAAGGCGCAGCAGAAAAAAGCGAAAACGACATTGATTTTGACACCTGGCTTGCACAGTCAAAGTTAAAGGAAGAAACTGAAAAACAGACCGTAATCGTGCTCGACAGCGTTACAGATCCGCACAACGTGGGGGCGATTATCCGTTCGGCAGACCAGTTCGGCGCAAGCCTTGTCGTTATGCCGGCTCGTCACAGTGCAAATGATTTTGCAGAAAACGAAATCATCGCGCGATCTTCGGCGGGGGCAAGTGCCTATGTGCCGGTGAGCGTTGTTACGAATCTCGTGCGCGCTGTGCAGCAGTTAAAAGATGTCGGGTTCTGGGTTTACGGTGCAGATGCCGGCGGACAGAACGTTACGCAGACAAAATTCCCGGCAAAGACCTGTATTGTGATGGGAAGTGAAGGCAAGGGAATTGCACGGCTATTAGAAGAACAGTGTGATTCAATCGTGTCGATTCCGACCTGCGGAAAAATTGACAGTCTGAATGTTTCCGTAGCTGCCGGCGTTTTGATGTATGAAGTTTACCGACAGTCACTGTAAAAGAAAAAACACGGGGTTTCGACAAGCTCAACCGCCGTGTTTTTTTTATGCAAAAATCCTTATGCTAAAAACTTTTTGACTGTTTCCGCGATTTTTTCATCCTTGCAGTCTTTGAAGAACAGTTCACTGAACTTTTCGCCTGCAAATGCGCCTTTTACAAGGTCTTTGTCGAGGGATTCGAGGATTTCTGTAAAAGGTCTGAAGGCTGCAGCGCGTACTCCGTCGAGGATTTTTTTGTTGCGCTGTTCTGGAACTGCACGTTCTTTCGGGTAGCCGCCGCCAAAACTTTCAGAAAAAAGCTTTTCAAAAATGTATTCAAGATTCAAATCTCCGCCCCAGCCAAAACCAAGTGCAAAAGGAATTGAAATTGCATTTCCGTCGTTAATCTGTGCAAAAGTGTAAGCGTCGAGTGGGGTTGCAACATGTCCGCAGATTACGCCCGGAAAACTGTTCAGTGCGAGCATTGCGCCTTCGCCGGTTCCGCAGCCTGTAACTACAAAATCAACAGCCTTTGAATTGAGAAGCGTTGCCGCAAGAATTCCGTTCTGAACGTATGTCAGCTGGGCTTTGTCGTCGGCGCTGTACATTCCGTAATTTACGACTTCAAAACCATGCGCATCAGCAACTTTTTTGAGCGCATTAAAGATAACTGCATTTTTAGCAGCCTGAGAATTTTCGTTAATAAGAGCGATTTTCATCATAAACCTCACAAAATTAGTTAGAGCACCGATATTCTAGCAAAAAATCGTGCGTGTGGAAAATAGAGATTTTTTTTGACTTTATGATTTCTCGTGATAGGATATTTAAAGCAAAGGTCACGCAAAATGAAACTAATCTCAACCATCAAAAACAAGATAAAAAATATCTTTGATTCTTTCAAAGTAAAGTATTATAAGGCGGTTTCGGCGCATTATTTGAAAAAAGAACAGAAAAAGAATGCACGAAAAGTCCGCAGGGAGGCATTTTCTGCCGGGGCGCAGTCTTCTTTTGACGCTGCAGAAACGGAAGAACAGCAAAATGCTGAAACTGTCGTCCAG
>CAVJKK010000334.1:0-2469 GCA_963649855.1 Anaerovoracaceae bacterium | reverse complement strand
GGTTTTAATTAACCTCGGGAAGAAAAAAGCCGCAGTTCCCCAACCTTTTAGAAAGGTTTTGGGATCCGTTGCCCTTGGAAATTACGCTGACGCGAAAGCGTCGAACACGACTTTACGTCCTTACGAAGCCCTTATCATCGAGCTTGATTGATTAGGAAATATCCTCGCGCGCGTGTACAATTGAAACCGCCTTTCAGGAGGTGCTTTTATGGACAAAGAAAAACATCGCGAGGATTATCTTAATTGGGACGAATTCTTTATGGGGATCGCCCTCATGGCTGCGAAACGCTCAAAAGACCCTTCCTCCCAGGTTGGCGCCTGTTTGGTTGACGACAATCATAAAGTCATCTCCATTGGCTATAACGGCATGCCCGTTGGAGTGGATGATGAAAAAATCCCCTGGGGCCATGGCGAAGGTCTTGATTCAAAGTATCTTTATGTTTGCCATGCGGAATTCAATGCCGTGTTAAACGCGAAAGACGGCTCCGCCTTAAAAGGCTGCACCCTTTACGTGACTTTGTTCCCTTGTAACGAGTGCGCGAAGGCTTTGATTCAAGTCGGCGTCAAAAAAGTCATCTACGCCGACGATAAATACCATGATCACTTGGAAGAAGTCGCTTCTAGGAGGCTTCTGGATATGGCGGGGATTCCTTACGAAAAATATACCGGAAGGAAAGTGGAAATCGATGTTAAATAAGCATAAGACCGCTTATAGGATTGTCGTGATTCTCATCGCTTACGCTTTGATTGGCGCGGCTGTTTTCGTGCCGATTAGCTACAGCAAGCCAATCAATTATGTTTTGCTTTGGGTGGCTCTTGGCGTTTATTGTGCCGCTTTAATCGCGACCATCGTGGTAACCGAAGTGATTTATGCAAAGCGGAGAAAGAAAAAGGATGGAACCGATTCTCAAGGTTGAGCATCTCTCTTTTTCTTACGATAAGAAAACCCCTGTCCTCGAAGACGTTTCTTTTTCTATTGGGAAAGGCGAATACGCTTGCTTGATTGGGCATAATGGTTCGGGCAAATCCACAATCGCGAAGATACTGATGGGCTTGCTTCCTAATTTCGAAGGGGGCGTGTATTTGTTTTCGCTTGAATTGAATCGTGACAACCTCTATGAAATTAGATCTAAAGAAGGCATCGTTTTTCAAAACCCGGACAACCAATTCGTTGGATCGACAGTAGAAGACGATATTGCATTCGGGCTTGAAAACAAGAATGTTAAACCCACTGATATTCGGCTCGCCGTTGAAAAGTTTGCGAAAGAAGTAGGGATGAGCGACTTCTTGACCCATGAGCCTGAAAAACTCTCGGGCGGCCAGAAACAAAGAGTGGCTATCGCAGGCGTTTTGGCAATGGGCCCTGACTTGGTTATTTTCGATGAAGCGACCGCGATGCTTGATCCAAAAGGCAAAAAAGAAGTTGGGGACGTCGTTCGGAAACTTAGAGAAGAAAAACCTGAGCTAACCGTTCTTTCCATTACTCATGACGTCGAAGAAGCTTATCTTTGCGACCACGTATTGGTCCTTTCGGAAGGGAAAATCGTTGCTGATGGCGCGCCGAAAGATGTTTTTAATCAAAAGGAAATGCTTCAGAAAGCTCGCTTGAGGCAGCCCTTTTTGCTTGAGGCCAAAGAGGCTTTTGGCAAAACCGGGATCGATGTTCCAGATTCCGTAGATTCAATTGATGATTTGGGGACGTTCTTATGGTGACCTTCAAGAACGTCTTTTACATCTACAACAAGAAGTCGCCCCTTGAACATGAGGCGCTTCACGATGTGAATCTGGAAATCAAAGAAGGCTCTTTTACCGCGTTGGTAGGCAGGACTGGCTCTGGCAAGTCCACTTTGGTTCAGCACATTAATGCTCTTTTTCAGCCTACCTCTGGGTCCGTTATTGTAAATGGTTATGAGAACAAAGCCGGGGTTAAACACAAAGGTAGAGAAATCCTCGATTTAAGGAAAAATGTTGGGCTAGTTTTTCAGTTTCCTGAGAACCAGCTTTTCGAAGAGACCGTTGAAAAAGATGTGGCTTTTGCGCCGAAAAATTTTGGAATTGCGGAGAAAACCGCTTTAGAACAAGCTCATGAAGCCTTGTCTATGGTTGGGCTTGGGCCCGAGTTCTATGAACGATCTCCCTTTGATCTTTCTGGCGGAGAAAAGAGGCGAGTCGCCATTGCTGGCGTCTTGGCTTTCAAGCCTTCTATTTTAGTTGTTGACGAACCTACCGCTGGGCTTGACCCCTTAGGCGCTGAAGAGATGATGAACCTTTTCAAGAAGGTCCACGAAAGTGGAACGACCATCATCCTCGTTACTCACGATATGAGCCTTGTTTTCTCTTATTGCGATACCGTTATCGTGATGGAAGAAGGGAAAGTGGCGGAAATCACCACACCCAGCGAACTCTTCTCAAAAGATTTAGATAAATATTCCTTAGAAGTTCCACCCTTCTTTCACTTGCTTCGTCTTT
>CAVJKK010000333.1:0-2483 GCA_963649855.1 Anaerovoracaceae bacterium | reverse complement strand
ATGTTATAGACTTTCTGCGGAATAAAATTATTCCAGCGTGCTCTTGCTCCGCCTTTTTCGTTTGGCGTTCCCCAGCGAAAATTGATAATCAGATATGGCACACCTTTTTTTGAAACACGGCTTTTTCTGCCGTAAGGATGTGTTTTTTTCATATCATAATTGACAGCCGGCTCACCCTCAATTATTTTTTCTATCTGCTGATTTTCAGAATAAACAGAATGGTTAAATGCGCTTTTCTTTTCAGATTTTACAGACTGAACCATTTTTAAGTTAGGTTTTTCAACCGGCTCTATTCCGTCAAGCGAACTTTCACCGGCTAAATAATCTTTCCATCTCTGTTTTGCAAGGTCTCTAGCCTCTTTTACAGATTCTGCCGTATTCGGAAAAGCACTTTCAGTCATTCCCTTTGCAAACATAGAGGCGATTTTATGAAGTTCATCAATATTCACATCTACTTTTACAAATTTCATTTTCTAAAAGCTCCCTGCAATTCCACTGCGTCCGATTTCCTGTCTGTTTACGCCTGTATTTTCAGAATATGTTGTAAATAGTTTTACAACCGCTTTTTTAGGAAATCTCTGGTTTTCGCTTGTTCTTATCTGCGGAATCTGTTTTACAACCTTATAAGTCGGCAAAACGTGGTAAGTGATAGAATATCCCTCTCCAACTTCCGGATAAGCAACGGCTGTTTCTTCAAGCCATTTTATTTTATTCGTTCCTACAAGAATAAAGTCCCGTCCTTGCTTATACTCAAAAACTTCACCGTTTACAATTCCTGTGCAAGAAACAATGTCATAGACAAAATAAACGCCCAAAGTGTCAGTTTCAAAAGCTGTTCTTGCGTTCACTTCCTTGTTAGTGTACGTTCCGGCAAGCACTGTTAAAACATCGTCATTTGCAACATCGCACTCATAAGGATAAGTAACAACTGCGTCGCCCTGCACGTCAACCATTGCCTGCATATCAGCCTTGCTTAAATTCTGGTTTAATAAGGCAAAAATAAAAGGCGGAACATATTCAACATTTTCAGCCGTTAAAGTTTCCGGCAATTCGTTTTCGCTTTCCTCTGTTTCTGCCGTTCTTTTTGCAAGAAAAGTATCAAGCCTGAATTCTTCCGCCTTATACTCGTTTCCGTCAGAATCCGTGATTTTTCCAATGCTTATAATGTCTCCGCTTGCCGTGTAATAAACACCGTCAATATTTGGCTTTCCGCTTTTTAGTCCAGGCACTTTATAAAATCCGTCATCGCCTTTTGTGCATACAGCTTTTTCAACGCTCTGCACGGTCTTTTTTTTCATTACGCTTGTAAAATACGTTCCCTTGTTCTTAATCTTTTCAGCGTTAAGATAAATATAATTGCCTAGTTTTTCCGCGTTTTCGTAAGTATTGCCGTCAAAATCGTAAACTCTCAAAAGTTCGCAATCTCTTTTATCCTCTCCAACTTCGAGGATTCCGCTGTCATTCATTTGTAATACAGATTCAAAAACAATCTGGTCTTTCTGGAAAGAATAGATAACGCCCTCGCCTCCGCAAATAGGACAGTGAATATCCGGCTGCATAGACGGCATTTTTACACAAGAACATTTTGCCGCCGTCCGCCACCTAATCCATTGTCCGTGGCGTTCAATAAGCGCACAATAATTGTCTTTTCCTAAAGTCAGTTGTACTGGTGAATTGCGCCCAAGCCCTTGTCCCATTGTTATTTCCTCCGTCCTCTAAAGTTTTGCTTTTTGTATCCGAAAAATGTTGTATGCGTGTTGAAAATTTTTATACAAAATACCGTTTAGAACATAACTTCTATTGCGATTCTTGCAATGCTCTCGTAGACAGCTCTGCCCCCGGCGAATACCATATTCCACGTGAGAATTTAATTCAGAATAAATGTCCGTTCTGTGGAAAAGCATTAACAAAACAAGAAAAAACTACACAACACTGAATTCTTGTGTTACGACAAAATGAGTAACAAGCCGGAGTTTTCCGTCAGGACCGCTCACAACTTCCGGCTCATAAGAATGATTTATCTGAAAACCGTTTTTATTCAAGATTTCACGGATTTCATCAAAATTTTCTCTTGCCGCCTGTCTAAATTTCATATAATGCTCAAAGTCAGTTTTGCTCATTTTTCTGCCCATTACACAGCCCCCGCCATTTTCAGTATTCTTATTGATTTTTCAACATAAGTTTCTAATGAGGATTTTTTGATTTCAGTTTTCTTTAAGCCCAGTTTTTCCGCAACACGTCGTAATGAAAACTCACCGTTTGCCGTGTTGTTACATACCCAGCTTTGAGTTTTTGGAGACCAGCGGAATCCATTGCGTTTTAATGTTGAGATTGTTTCATAATCAGGTTTTCCCGGAAAAGATATTTGATAGCGTCCCCAGTCTTTGTTTTCAACTACTGTTGTTCCGTCTTCTCTAGTATATAAAGCGCCGCTTACGCCTGTCTTTGTTTCGCTTTCCCCTTTTTCATACGATTCCTTAGCC
>CAVJKK010000332.1:0-2484 GCA_963649855.1 Anaerovoracaceae bacterium | reverse complement strand
GTTCCGTAAAGGTGCAGCTGTCAACCGGAAAGTTTCTGTCGGCTTCGATTAAAAAACGGACGGCGCACTTCCGGCTTTCGACGATAAAATGCCTTATGTTTTTAATAATTTCAAGGTTGCCCTGCGGCAGAACATCAGACAAAGGCACGCCGCCGCCTAAGGTGTTTGGAATCAAATAAAGTGCAGTTTTCATCTTGTACCTTCTGCTCTTAAAAATTCAACGTTTCAGTCATTATGACAAAAATAGATTTGATTTTCAAACGCGAAAAAACTGATGCTTCATGTGAAAAAAGTCTGTATAATGGCGGTATGAAAATTTTAATCAGACCACATGATATTGGAAAAGGTACGGCTGACTGGCTCGGTCAGAATGCGCATGAATGGGGCTTTGACGGAGTTCAGCTGGCAATTGCGAAGGCTGTTGAAGGACAGTCGGGAAATCCGGGAACGCTGACGCCGGAAGTCATAAAAGAGATTCGGGACGGATTTAATTCCCACTCGGTGGAAATCCCGCTGCTCGGGGCGTATTTTAATCCGGTTCATTCAAATAAAGAAAAAGTGAAGGCAGGTGCGGAAAAATACGCAGACCACCTGAAGCACGCAAAAGAGTTCGGGGCAAAGTTTGTGGCGTCGGAAACCGGTTCTTATAACGATGACAAGTGGACGTACAATCCGAAAAATCAGACGGAAGAAGCGTTTGAAGAAGTGAAATCAATTTTTGCGCCGATGCCGAAGATTGCAGAAGAAAACGGCGTGTGCATGGCGCTTGAAGGCGCGTGGGGACACTGCATGTACTGCCCTGAACAGCTGAAGCGGCTCGCAGACGAAATAGACCCGGGACAGAAGAACTTCCGTTTCATCGTCGACATCTACAACTACCTCTACATCGGAAACCACGAGAAGCGCGCAGAAATCTTTGAAAAGTGCCTTGAACTCTTCAAGGGAAAAATCTGTGGCTTCCATTTGAAAGACTACGTCGTAAACGGCGAAGAACTTGAAATCGCACCGCTTGGACAGGGCATAATGGGCTGGAAAGACTTCCTGCCACAAATCATGCAGAAAGCCCCGGATGCCTACCTGATTTTTGAAGGCGTAAAAAACGTCCCGGAATCATTAAAGTTTGTCCGTTCGATTGTAGGTTAGACTGAAAAACAGAGTGAATCCGGCAATTACAGTGTAGACATTGTTAAGCCGTCTGTCTGCCTAAATCGCAATGTCTTCCAGTTTTGCCGCAATTCCGGTCTGTTCGATTGCGGCTTTTATTTTCCCCGCAATTCCGTCGGAAATGAACAGCCCTTCTTTTGACTGTTTTTCCGCCATGTTGTATTCGATTTCGCCCGGAACAAAGATTTCAGCGACGCCTTCACGCTTTCTTGAAGTTTTAATGCGCTCAATCGTAAGGTCGATGTTCGCCTTAAAGCTGTCGATGTCCGTAAATCTTGAAATGTCGATTGCCGCAAAATTGTAGCCGATTTTGTCCGTACATTCTGCGGTTGTGTCGCCCTGACCATCGAGAACGGAAGTTCCGCTCAAAAGGGTCGTCATTATGAAGACGATTAAATCAAGCCCGTAGCCCTTGTATCCGCCGAACGGAAGCTGAGCACCGCCGCCTAAAATTACGTCGGCAGGGTCGGTCGTTGTCTTTCCGTCTTTTGTCAGAGCCCAGTCGTCCGGAATCGATTTTCCTTCCGTGTGAGCAAAGAAGATTTTGTTGAAAGCGACGTTGCTTGTGGCTGCGTCAAAGACAATCGGGCGTTTTTTGCCGGCAGGAACTGCAACGCAGATCGGGTTTGTGCCTAAAACCTTGTCATATCCGCCGAACGGAGCAACTGCAAGCCCGGTGGAAGTAAAAGCCATGCCGATCATATTTTCCTTTAAGGCGTCCATTGCGTAGTAGGCAGCGAAGCCGAAGTGAGTAGCATTGCGCACAGTGGAAACTGCGACGCCGTTTTTCTTAGCCTTTTCGATTGTTTTTGCCATCGCGATTTTGCCTGCGACAGAGCCCGGCGCGTGGTCTGCATCAAAGACTGTCGTTGAAGGACCGTCAGCAACGATTTTTATGTGTGAATCAGGATTGATTTTTCTAGCGCGCATGAGTTTAGAATAATTTTCTGTCTGAATAAGTCCGTGTGAGTGGATTCCGCGCATTTCAGCGTTTACAAGATTGTCTGCGACGGTGTCAGCCTCTTCCTTTTTGAGCCCCGACTTCTGAAAAATCAAAGACTCCAGTTCATGCATTTTTACAGGATCAACAGTAATTCCCATTTTATTGCCTCCAGATTTTATGATTTTGAATTATAGTGAGCAGAAGGAATTCGCTCAATTATGGTCTTTTTATCGTAATCAGTACGAAACTCATTTTTGATTTCTGTAATCGTCATGATGACGAAAGATGATTTTGATTTTTCAAATCGTCATGATGACGAAAACCGCTTTTTTGAAATTCTGCAATCGTCATGGTGACGAATGTCGTTTTCAGCAAAT
>CAVJKK010000331.1:0-2487 GCA_963649855.1 Anaerovoracaceae bacterium | reverse complement strand
TGATAGACTCTCATTTTATTGTCGGCATTTTTTCCCGTCAAGACAGCGGTTTTTTCCGTTAATTTTCTGTTTTCTCAGTTTTTTCAATCTTCCGCTTTAAGACTAACTTTTTAAAGCGGTTCACAAGCCTTTTCCAGAAACTTACTCCGAACCTGTTCATGTAGTCTGCTGCGGCGTCATCTATGCTGAAATCGCTGCCGAACTTTGCCTTGATTTCGTCCCAGTATTTGATGATGTAAACGTACATGTCGCTTTTTGTGCGGCCGTTAAAATACTTCATCACGTGGTGC
This sequence comes from Anaerovoracaceae bacterium, assembly GCA_963649855.1. Classification (GTDB taxonomy): domain Bacteria; phylum Spirochaetota; class Spirochaetia; order Treponematales; family Treponemataceae; genus Treponema_D. Next base: position 2,197 of record CAVJKK010000331.1, on the reverse strand, counting down.
CGGTCGATTACGGTTATTACGGGCAGATAGACAGTCCTGAACCACGAAAGAATCGCCTTGTCCATGCTGATTTCTTCCGTCTGGTTCATGTTGATGTAATATTTGTGCGTCAGGATGTGATTGTAGATTACGTCGTACTGTCCCGGAACTGAAAAATCGAGGCTCCAGTAGTCCGTCACGTCGCCGAAGCCCGTTTCGCTGTAGAAAACGCGCTTTTCGTAGCTGATGACCTGCTTTGTCATCTTCTGCAGGGAATCTTTCGGGTTTAAGTGGATTTCGCTCTGAAGGCTTACGACTTCTGCATCGATGAACTCAACTCCCTTTGCTTTTGCAACGGAAACGCGGTGATTTCCGTCGCGCACGAAATAAACGCCCCCAAGTTCGTAGAGCGTAATCGGCGGAAGGTTGATGTCCTGAATGTGCGCCATGTCGATATGTTCCCAGCGTGCCTTTAAATGCATTTTTTTCGGGAAAAAGCGGTTGTCAAAATCCTGATAGCGCGATTCGCTGCCGACGATGAGTTTTACTGGAACTGTTTTCATTCCGAGGTAGGTTTCATTGCCCGGCTTGAGCATTTTCTTTATGTCGGAAAAAGAAATTAAGGTCGTTTCGTCCGGATTCAAGAAGTGCTGGATTTCGTTGAAAAGAGCCTTGTTGCGTGCTTTTGAAAAATCTTCACTTGTTTCTGAAGAAAGAAGTGTTTCAGACATTTGATTCTCCTATTGCTTCTCCTGCCGGTGCGAAAAGATTTAAAACTATGTGACTGAACGCATTTATGACGAGAGTTTCATTTTTTGAATTATTTTTTACTGCCGTAAGACGCTGGTCGTTTGCATCGTAAAGGTGGATGTGCCCGTGAATCAGGTACGACGGACTGAATTTTTTTATGAACCAGTTGAAACATTCAAATCCCTGATGGCATGGGTCTTCCTTGTCGTGAACGTGGCGCGGAGAAGCATGCGTCAGAAAAATGTCGACGTATTTTCCCCAGCGGATTTTATTCCACAGAAGTCCGGGAACCATTTTTAAAAGCGCAATCTTCATCTGTGCTTCCGTGTACTGGTTTAAGCCGTTGTTGTAGCGTTTTGAACCTGAAACCCCGGAGATGAGCAGCGGACGTTTTTTCTTCGTAACCGGGTCTTCGATCAAAAGATGAGCGTCGCGGATGTTCTTAAAGCCTGCGTAGGTAGCCCCGAAACTTCCGCGCATGTCAAAGACGCTTATGTCCTGTGAACGCGTCGGGTGTGCGCCCTTGTGGGATTTCTTTGCCTTGTGGTAATAGCGGAATTCCGTAAGGTTATGGTTGCCGAAAATGAAGAATGCCGGCTTGTTGAGCGTGGAAACAATAAAATCAATGTAGTCAGAAGGCAGGTCGCCTGCACACAAAATCGCATCTACGGAACTGAAACGTTCCTTTGCGAGCGTGCTGTAAACTAACGGGTCAATCTGATCAGAAACGCAAAGTATTTTCATGGTGGACGGATTTTAAATGCCTGCTTTTGTCAGAATCTGTTCAAGCCGGTCTTTGCCGACAAGTTCAACCGGGCGGTTTTCTGCAAAGCCCGTTGCGGAACTCGTAAAGCCTGCAGAAGCGCAGACTATAGCCTTCGTGTAGCCTGAAGTCTTTGCAGTGTCGAGGAACTGGCGGATTGCAGCGTCGTCCATTGCGTCCGTGTCGCGGCTGAAAACAAGAAGAAACAGCTGTTTGCGCACGTTCATCCAGTCGTCAGACTTCTGTTCGATGCACGCCATGGAAACGCCCCATTTTTTCGATTCAACCTTCTGGGCTGCCATTGAAAAACCGGCGAGTGCGGCTTTCTTGCAGATTTCAATGAATTCTTCCTGGGAGCAGGTGAGGTATTCTTTCATTGAATCGTTTGACTGAAGGTCTTTGTATTCAGCGAGTTTTGCCGGAACGTCGCGGAAAGAACGGTTCTGCTGGTAGATCAGCTGCCACTGTTCGATTGCCTTGTCGATGCTACGGTTGCGTTCATAGCAGGAAGCGAGGAAATAGCGGGCATAGAGCGTTTCCTGTGATTTTTCGTCTTTAGAAGCCTTGATTGCCCTGTCAAATTCTACCATTGCGTTGTCAACGGAGTTTGCGAGCATGTAGCACGAACCGCGCTCAAGAAGTGCCCTCTGGCGGAATTCAGGATCGCGGACTGCTTTTTCAAATGAGTTGACAGCCCCCGGATAG
>CAVJKK010000330.1:661-2494 GCA_963649855.1 Anaerovoracaceae bacterium | reverse complement strand
TCGGTCAGCCCCGTCATCAAACTGAAGTATCACTTCGTTCAAGTTCAGTTTGTGCCGGTTCTTCCCTGCGCCTTTTTCTCATAGTTTTACACAGCAATCAAAAAACGGCATTCAGCCGATTCTCTTGTTTCTTAAAATTAAAACAGTCCTGAAATTACTCCGTCGTCGTCTACGTCTATGTTGAGGGCGGCTGGGAGTTTTGGCAGTCCCGGCATTGTCATGATGTCGCCGGCGAGAATTACTACAAAGCCCGCTCCGCTGTAAAGCTGACAGTCGCGGACTGGAAAAACGTAATCTTTTGGTGCGCCGATGAGTTTCGGGTCGTGGCTGATGGAATTCTGTGTCTTTGCAATGCAGACCGGCAGTTCCTTGTAGCCCTGTTCTTCGTATTCGCGGAGTTTCTTGAGCACGCTTGCCGGGAATTCAACTGAACCGGCGCGGTAAATTTCTTTTGCAATGACGCGGACTTTATCCGCAAGCCCCAGGTGTGATTCGTAGAGATAGTGAAAGTTTGCCTTTCCTGCGTCTGCAATTTCTGCAACGGTCTGTGCAAGTTCAGTCATTCCTTCGCCACCTTTTCCCCAGCCTTCACACAAAACGGCTTTTGCACCTTTTTTCTGGCACAATTCCTTTAAGAGTGAAATTTCTTCTTCCGTATCCGTTACAAACTTATTGATTGCAACGACTGACGGCACACCGAACTTTGCGATGTTTTCAATGTGAACGGCAAGATTTTCAAAGCCCGCCTGCAAGGCCCCGATGCTTGGAGTTGAAAGGTCTGCCTTAGCCATTCCGCCGTGCATCTTGAGTGCGCGGACAGTTGCGACGATGACAACGACGTCAGGGCTCAAGCCGGCAGTGCGGCATTTGATGTCCATGAACTTTTCAGCTCCAAGGTCAGCGGCAAAACCTGCTTCCGTAACGACGTAGTCGCCGCAGGCAAGTGCGCTGTAAGTTGCGTTGATTGAGTTTGTTCCCTGGGCGATGTTTGCAAAAGGTCCGCCGTGAACGAAAACCGGATTCTTTTCGAGCGTCTGTACAAGGTTCGGGCGGATTGCGTCTTTTAAAAGGGCAGCGATTGCTCCCGTGCATTTTAATTCCCCGAACTTAACCGGGCGTTTATCGTAAGTATTGCAGATTGTAATGTTGTTGATTCTGTTCTTGAGGTCAGAAATTGAAGTTGAAAGGCAGATAATCGCCATAAGTTCCGAGGCAACGGAAATTACAAAGTGATCTTCGCGCGGAACACCGTTTGTCCTTCCGCCTAAACCGATCGTGATGTTGCGCAGCGCGCGGTCGTTCAGGTCAACGCAGCGCTTCCAGATGATTGTGCGCGGATCGAGATTGAGCTGGTTTCCCTGCTGGATGTGGTTGTCAATCAGAGCCGCAATAAGATTGTTTGCGATTGAAATGGCGTGAATGTCGCCCGTAAAATGCAGGTTGATGTCTTCCATCGGAACAATCTGCGCATAACCGCCACCGCAGGCACCGCCTTTAATGCCGAAACAAGGTCCGAGTGAAGGTTCACGCAGGGCAATTACGGTTTTTTTGCCGATTTTGTTCAGTCCGTCGCCAAGCCCGATGGAAACAGTTGATTTTCCTTCGCCGGCAGGAGTCGGAGTAACGGCAGTTGTAAGAATGAGTTTGCCGCGTTTTGTCGGATCGGAAATCTTCTTCTGAAACTTGCGGAGTTCCGCCATCGTCAGTTTTGCCTTGTATTTGCCGTAAAAATCCAGACCATCTTCATCAATACCAATTTTCTTTGCAACGTCAGCAACCGGAATCATTTTATTCTGCTGAGCGATTTCAATATCAGAAAGCATAGCGTACCTC
>CAVJKK010000330.1:0-651 GCA_963649855.1 Anaerovoracaceae bacterium | reverse complement strand
TTAATGAAAATCCGCCGTGTATACAACAAAACGCCGTCAAGTGCGCTGCCTGCGCCCCCGCGTTTTCAAAAAAATAAAATGTGTTTATACTTTTACCCGTGACGTACGACGAAAACTCAATCCTGAATTTAATTTCACACATCCACACGCAAAGCCAGACTTTTCTGCAGAAAAAACTTGCATCATTAGGACTTGCAGAAATGGCAACCAGCCACGGCAACATTTTATACTGCCTGACTCAGACAAAAGAACTGACCTTAAGCGAACTGTCTCAGAAAATCAACCGCGACAAATCCACAACAACCGCCCTTGTAAAAAAGTTAGAAACCGCCGGACTTGTAGAACTGAAAAAAGACAGCACCGACAGCCGCAAGAAAAAAGTCTGTCTGACCGCGCAGGGAAGTCAGTACACCGCAAGAACCACCACACTGTCAGAAGAACTGATCGCCGTAAGCTGGAAAAACTTCAAGGAAGACGAAAAACAGACGCTGGTAACGCTGCTGAATAAACTGTCGGGAAATCTGGAATAGCAATTTTTCTGAAAACGATATTTTGTAGTTGCGGGTACTAAAAAACAAAAAAAATGCAAAAACGGTACCCGGAAACGCCATTTAAAGTTATTTGATAAATAATTACTCAAGTCCATTTTCG
>CAVJKK010000329.1:0-2495 GCA_963649855.1 Anaerovoracaceae bacterium | reverse complement strand
GCTGTCTACCGGGAGAATCCGGCAGTTGTTTTTCCGCGCAAGTGCAAAAATTATGGGACCTGCCATTACGACAGACTCTTTGTTTGCAAGCGCAAGGTCAACTCCAGCCTCTAAAGCGAGGATACTCGGAACTAAGCCTGCACTTCCTGCAATTCCGTTTACGACGATGTCGGGGTTTGTAGTTTCGATGAGTTTTTTTATCCCTTCTGTGCCGTCTTCTGCCGTAAGCGTTGAAGGGCAGTTAAAGAAAACTGCCAGCTCTGAAAGTTTCTGTCTGTTTTTGTTTGCCGAAAGACCACAACATTCAAAGCGCTCGCCGTGATTTTTTAAGATTTCAACAGTGCTTGAGCCGATTGAACCTGTGCAGCCTAAAACGAGGATTCTTTTTTTTGCCATTTTTTATTTTATCAAAAGTGAAGGGTAGAGGTGCGTAATTGCAAAGTAGAACACCGGAGCAGAGAACACGATGCTGTCGATTGAATCTAAGATTCCTCCGCGTCCCGGAATGATTGAACCTGAGTCCTTGCAGTCCGAAGAGCGTTTTAAAACGGATTCAACTAAGTCGCCTAAAATCGATGTAATTGAAATCAAAATACCGAGAAGAATCAGCTTTAAAAGTGAACCCGCAAAAATCTCACTCCACAAAGACCAGCTGATGCAGCCACTCAAGATTGAACCTAAAACTCCGCCGCAAAAGCCCGCAATGCTCTTGTTCGGGCTTGCCTTTATGAATCCCTTGTTGTTCTTTCCGAAAAGGTTTCCGAACAGCCATGCTGCCGAGTCGCAGAAGAAAACCATCGTCAGAAACATTATCAGAATCTGTCTTGAGTTTTTGAGGAACGTCATTCTTGTTAAGAAAGTTAAAAGAAAACCCGTGTACGTTAAGATTGTGATTGAAGTAACGAGACGGCTGTTTGAATCTTCAAAAGTCTTTCCGAAAACTTCCGCAGAAAGGCAGATTAAAACGGAAAGGATGAAAACGAAATCAACGTAAGTAACGTCAAATTCAAAAATCGCTCGTAAAAGCATTGCAAAGTTGATTAAACCTGCAAGGACGAGGACTAAAACTTTATTCTGTAATTTAAAATTGTGCGAAAGAAGATGGTAGAATTCGGTCGCCGCAATAACGGAAACTGCCGTTACAACAACGTGAATTGCCAGGTGGTTATATTGATTAAGCATAACCAGCGCGATAACCAGCGGAACTCCGATAAAAAATATTCCCAGTCTCGAAATGACTTTGCTGCTCATAATTTCCCCTGTTATTTCTGATCCGGCACAGCGCCGAACCTTCTGTTCCTTTTTTGAAATTTTACTATATCTTCTAGAAATTCGTTTTCTGAATAATCCGGCCAGAGCGTGTCCGTAAAAATAAACTCTGCGTAGGCACACTGCCAGAGCAGAAAATTGCTCAGTCTCTCTTCGCCACCGGTTCTTATCATTAAGTCTACGTCCGGCATCGTTTTTATATCAAGTGATTTTGAAATCAGTTCTTCTGTAATTGCTTCCGGTTTTGTACCGTCTGCAACGATTTTTTTCAATCCACGGACAATCTCGTCCCGCGAACCGTAATTGATGGCAAGCACGCACGTCGTGCCCGTAAAATGTTCAGTATCTTTTTTTGCGTTTATTATTTCTTTCTGAACGTCTTTCGGAAGTCCTTCGAGGTCTCCGATGTGTTCGATTCTTATTCCGTTGTCTTTATAAAACTGAAATTCCGCCCGCAGATGACCTTTTATCAGGTTCATCAGATAGCCGACTTCTTCCTGAGCGCGCTTCCAGTTTTCCGTAGAAAAAGTGTATAAAGTAACGTATTTGATTCCCAGAGAGGCAGCGCACGCAACAATTCTCTTTGCTGAGTTAAGACCTTCTTTGTGTCCCTGCGTGCGAACAAATCCCCTCTGTTTTGCCCAGCGTCCGTTCCCGTCCATGATGATTGCAACGTGTTCGGGAAGTCCGCCGGCTTTTATTTCTTCAATGTTCATCAGAATCGTAATTCCTGTTTTCTATGCAAGAATTTCCTTTTCCTTTGCGTCGCAGACTGACTGAATTTCAGCGATGTATTTGTCTGTGAGTTTCTGAAGATCGTCTGTTTCTTTTTTGAGCTGATCTTCTGTAATTTCACCGGCTTTCTGCTGTTTTTTCAGGTCGTCGTTTCCGTCGCGGCGAACATTGCGGATTGTCGTCTTGTAGTTTTCTGCCATAGATTTAGCCTGTTTAACTAATTCTTTTCTGCGGTCTGCAGTGAGGGCAGGGATTGCGATGCGGATAACTTTTCCGTCGTTTGAAGGATTTAATCCGAGGTCGGCAACTAAAATTGCCTTTTCAATGTCTGCAATAAGACTCTTGTCAAATGGAGAAATTACAACAGTTCTGGCTTCCGGAATTGAAATCTGTGCAACCTGATTGAGCGGAGATTTCTGTCCATAGTAGTCAACACGAACTTTGTCAAACATCGAAGCAGAAGCACGTCCCGTGCGGATTGTGTTCATTTC
>CAVJKK010000328.1:1681-2505 GCA_963649855.1 Anaerovoracaceae bacterium | reverse complement strand
CTTGAAAACCGGTCCGAAATCTTTTGAAGGTCCTTTTGATTCTGCTCCACCGAGTCCGATTCCGATAAAGCCTTCAAATGAATTTTTCTGAAAGAGCTTAAAGTTCTTTTCGGCATTTTCCAGTCCGAACGTGCGGCTTACGTCGCCCAGAAGCCAGACTGTAATTCCCGTTTCCTTTTTGATTTTTTTGAGGTTCTTTTCAAAGTTTTTTGCCATTTCCGGATACGAAAATCCTTTTTTGATGAAGGCAGAAGGGGCAAAAAATGCTTCGCAGTGGGTAATTCCGTTGCGCAAAAGGTAATTTTTTAAGTCTTCAAAAACGAGATCAAAATCGCTTACTTCCGTAAATAAATCCTGAACCTGTAAGAATGCTGCAATAAATCCGTTCAAATCAGAATAAGAAAACAGTTCGTTTATTGCTGTGTCAGAAAACTCTGTGCCGTTTTTCTTTAAATAGAGTTTTTTGATTGACTCCCTGCTGATTACGGCTTCAATATGAATGTGAATCTCTGCTTTTGGAATTTTCCTGTAAAATGAATAAAATTCTTCTTTCTCCATATCTCTTTCCTTTACGGACGTTCGTGATTTCTGTGCCGTGTTTTTCTGAGAATTAGTCCCCTTTTTATCGGCAGAAAACCACCGAAACTTTAATCTGCCTGCAGCGTGGTTTCGAGGTCGCGGACAATCTGTGCAAATGTGTCGAGTGCGTCCTGAACCGGCTGAGTTGATGACATGTCAACGCCTGCAACTTTTAGACTTTCGAGCGGGTAGCGGCTTCCGCCGGATTTTAAGAACTTGAAGTAATCTTCCTTTTCTTTTTCGCC
>CAVJKK010000328.1:0-1671 GCA_963649855.1 Anaerovoracaceae bacterium | reverse complement strand
GCGTAACGCGTTTTGCAAGTGCGAGGGCTGCCGAAATTCCCGTTGAATATTTGTAAACATAGAATGAAGTGTAAAAATGCGGAATTCGCAGTCCTTCCATGTCGCTTTCTTCTTCAAAAATCATTTCCGGACCAAAATACTGAACAAGAAGGTCGCGGTAGAGTTTGCGCAGGTTTTCTGCATTGAGCGGCGTGCCGTTTTCTACCAGTTCGTGTGCTTTCAGTTCGAATTCTGCAAACATCGTCTGGCGGTGGAGCGTTGCGAGGATGTCGTCTGCGCGCATTGCAAGAAGGTAAGCCTTCATTTCTTTTGTCTGTGCGTTTTTTAAAAGATATTCAAAGACGAGTTCTTCATTGAAGGTTGATGCAACTTCTGCTTCAAAAATCGTGTAGTCATAGCACATGAACGGATTGTTCGTTTTTGAAAAATAGGAATGCATTGAGTGTCCGCCTTCGTGTGCCATCGTAAATACGTCGCGGATTGCGTCATCCTTGTAGTTTAAGAGGATGTAAGGATAGCCCGTGTATGCTCCCGAACTGAATGCGCCTGAACGCTTGCCCTTGTTTTCGTAGCGGTCAACCCAGCCGTTTAAAAGTCCGTTGCACAGGATGTCCGTGTATTCCTTGCCGAGCGGGGAAAGTGCATTCCGGCAGATTTCTACTGCCTGTTCGTAAGATGTCTTTGTTTCTGCGTCTTTTACGAGCGGAACGTAAACGTCGTAGTGGCGGAGTTCTTTCAATCCGAGAATTTTCTTGCGGAGTGAATAATAATGATGAAGTGCCGGCAGATTTTTGTGAACCGTGCTGATTAAATTGTGATAGACGCTTACATCCACCTTGTTTGAATAGAGACTTGCTTCAAGGCTTGAATTGAAACCGCGTGCGCGTGCGTAGAAAATGTCAGAATTCACGTTGCCCGCATAAAGTGAAGCGATTACGTTCTGATGTTTTACGAAGGATTTGTAGAATTTTTTGTATGCGTCTTTGCGAACTTCGCGGTCTGGATTTCGGATTAAAAGTGAAAATGTTGACTGCGTCAAAGGCTGTTCTTTACCGTCTACCGTTACGCTTTCAAAGTCTAAGTCAACGTTTTCTAGCAGGCTGAACGTGTTGCCCGCGGTCTGCAGCGGTTCTGAAGCGAGGGAGAGAATCCGCTCTTCTTTTTCGCTTAATACGTAAGGTTTTTCGTGGAGTTCTTTCTGAACGAAGATTCTGTAGTCTGCAAAGTCCGGGCGTTCAATCCACGAATTGATTTTTTCGTCGGGAATTGCCATCAGTTCAGGCGAAAAAAATGATGATTCTGCGCCGGCTTTTGAATAAGCCATCATTGCCCTGCCTTCCATGTCCTGTGAGCGGCTGTCGCTTTCGTCGGCGGTGTGGCAGAGGCTTGCGTAGCAGTAAACTGTTTCGAGTGTTTTGTAGAGTTCTTCGTAGGCTTTGAGTGCGCTCAAAAAAGTTTCCGGCGAGTCTGCGAGATGACCTTTAAAGTCTGTAAATGTTTTAATTAAGGAAGGAACAAGGGAAATGGATTTTTCCCAGTCGCTGTCTGTTTTGTATAAAGTTGAAAGATCCCATTTATCGTTTGCAGGAACTTCGCTGCGGTTTGGAATAGTTGAATTTGACATAGTAGAATTATAATGCAATAAAAGTTCTTTTTCCATCAGTGCCGGGT
>CAVJKK010000327.1:0-2507 GCA_963649855.1 Anaerovoracaceae bacterium | reverse complement strand
GTACGACGGAAACAAATTCCTTGCCGCTGCAAAAGCAATCGAAACGGACATAAGCCTCTTTCTTCACTTTACAAAAGCGCCAGTAATTGCCGTGACCGGTTCAAAGGGCAAGAGTTCAACCGTAAGTGCAGTTTACTACGGCTTAAAGCAGGCGGGCTTTGACGCATACCTCGGCGGAAACATCACCGTAAGCCCGCTCACTTTTCTTGATAAAACAAGCGGAACGACTCCCGTTGTCCTTGAACTTTCGAGCTGGCAGCTTGCAGACCTCCGCGGAAGAAAGGCGTTGAAGCCTCACATCGCAATCATTACGAAAATCATTCCCGATCACCAGAATTTCTATCATTCGATGCTTGCCTACGTTGCAGACAAAAAACTGATTTACGCAGACCAGACAAAAGATGATTTTACGATTCTTGATTTTGATGATGACGCGGCAGCCGACGGCGGAACTTTAATCGAAAACTGGGGAAATGTCTTTGCAAAGGAAACGAAAGCGCAGGTTCTCCGCTATTCAAAGAAAAAACTTCCGTCAGACGTTTTCGGCGTGTGGCAGGATAAAGACGGAAAGGGAATCTGCCGTCTTCCTCAGAAACTGATGAGCCGTTATGCACAGACTCACGGAAAAGAAACTGACACAATCTTAAAAGACCTCGTTGTACCGGGTAAGCACATGCGCCTTAATGTTTTAAATGCGGCTCTTGTCCTTGAAATTATGGGCGTTGCACCCGAACAGACGGTTGAAATACTTGGCGGCTGGAACGGAATTGAACACCGTCTTGAATATTTCCATTCGCATATGTTTGTCTATCCGTCCGGAGCTTCGTGCACCGTAAAGTTCTACAACGACAGCGCGGCTACAGTCCCGGAAGCGGCGGCAGAGGCAACGCAGGCATTCGGAAAGCCGGTAATCTTTCTGACGGGCGGCACGGACAAGGGGCTTGATTTAAGCCCGGTTGCGCAGACTCTTTCCCGTCAGGGGGCAATAAAACCGGATTCAATCTATCTTCTGGAAGGAACGGCAACCGATAAGCTTATGCATGATTTTGAAGAAAAACGCATAAACTACGCAGGTCCGTTCAAAAGTCTGGAAGAAATGCTTTTAAAACTGAAAGAAAACCTGAGTTCAAAACCTTGTTCCGGCGAAAAAATTGTTGTGTTCAGCCCCGGCGCTACGAGTTTCGGAATGTTTACGAACGAATTTGACCGCGGAAACAAATTCAAGGCAAAGGTGAAGGAACTTTTTGTCTGAAAGCGGCAGGAAAAGAAGGCTGAAAAATGGAAAAACTGAAAGTAAATCTGATTGCGCTTGATTTAGACGACACCCTTTTAAATGATGAACGGCAGATCAGCGATAAAAATGTTGAAGTCTTGAGGAGATGTGCGCAGCGCGGAATCTACGTTGTGCTGTGCTCCGGGCGCGCAGAAGACGGAATAAAACCGTTTGTCAGCCGTCTGAACATTGCTTCCCTCGAAAGCGGAAAATTTGTCATTGCAATCAACGGCTGTTCGATTTTTGACATGCACAAGCGGCTTCAGGTTTTCAAAAAGACCGTAAAGCCTGAAATCCTCCTTAAAGCACACAAAATTGCACAGTCAGAAGGCTTTGAAACGGAAGTCTATTCTGAAAATATCGTCTACTACAGCAGGGCAACCGACTGGACTTTGCGCGACGTAAAGATGTGCGGACTGAAGGGCGAAGAAGCGGCAGACTACGAAAAACTGCTTCAGAAAGATTTTTATAAAATGCTGATTCCCGGCGAACCTGAAAAAATCCAGATTCTGCAGAAAAAACTCAGGGCGGAACTCGGGGAAGATGCCGTAATCTTTACGAGTAAGCCGTACTTCCTTGAAATCCTGCCCCCGCGCTGTGGAAAAGGAGAATCGATTCTGTGGCTTTCAAGCTACATTGGAATTGATCCTGCCACAACGCTTGCCTTCGGCGACAGCATGAACGACGAAAGCATGATTACAAAATGCGGTTACGGCGTCGCAATGAAAAACGGCAATGAACAGATAAAGAAAATTGCCCGCTTCGTCACTGATAAGACAAACAACGAAGACGGCGTTGCAGACTTTATCGAAAAAATGATTCTGTAGAAAAAAAACTGCGACGGCTGTCTGATTGGACAGCCGTTTTTTACAGCCGGTCTTTTACGCCGTTTTCAAAAATCCTGAAAAACTCGCCGTTGTCCGGCGCTGAAAGAAGCTGCTTCAGCGTTTTTTCGGAATTTAAGAAGTTTATCATCGCAGCAATGTATTTTAAGTTGTGCGGTGTACATTCCGGCCAGACTGCAATCACATAAATCTTTTTGTTTTCAGAAATTCCTGCAGCGGCACAGATTGCCGAAACGCCTTTTGAAGTTGCGTGCGGAACTGAAATTTCATTGCATAGAAAAGTGCTTCCCGCTTTCTGCCGCTCCATAATGTCAGAAATTACCTGATTTCTGTCGGTTACGTTTCCCGTTTTTTCAAGAAGGGAAACCAGACCTTCAATTATTTCTTTT
>CAVJKK010000326.1:0-2514 GCA_963649855.1 Anaerovoracaceae bacterium | reverse complement strand
TTTCCGAACTGTCCGGAAAAGAGGCTTTAATTGATTCCATAGAAAAGGGTAATTCAAAGAAAAAAGCGCCGCTTCTTTTTAACCTTGCCGAGCTTCAGTCCGAATGCTCAAAGCTTTTTAAAATAAGCCCTCAGCAGACGCTTGATGTGGTTCAGGAGCTATACGAAAAAAAGCTTACGACCTATCCTCGTACCGATGCAAGGGTGCTTACAAAGGCAGTTTGCAAGGAAATAACGAAGAATTTAAACGGGCTGTTAAGAATTTCAGATGTTTCGACTTTTGCAAAGAATGTTCTTGATAACGGTCTGTATAAAGGACTTGAAAATACGCAGTATACGGATGATTCAAAAGTCACCGATCACTATGCGATAATACCCACGGGACAGACCGGTTCTTTTTTCAATTTGTCCGAGCTTGCAAGGAAGGTTTATCTGCTCATATGCAGGAGGTTTCTGTCAATCTTTTACCCTCCGGCTGAGTACAAAAACGTCAAAGTAACGGTAAAAGTCGATACGGAGAGTTTCTTTACCTCGGCCAAGGTGCTTGTAAAACCGGGATTTATGGAAGTTTCGGGGATACCTCAGGGTAAGAGCGACGATGATGAGTCAGATGAAACGATATCAAAAGAAGACCTTATCAAAATAGCGGAGACCCTTAAAAAAGGCGATGTTGTTTCTGTATCGGGATACGAGATTAAAGAAGGCAAGACTTCACCTCCAAAGCGCTATACTTCGGGAAACCTAATACTGGCAATGGAAAACGCAGGCAACCTGATAGAGGACGAAGAACTCAGAGAGCAGATTAAAAAGTCCGGCATCGGTACAAGTGCCACAAGAGGCGAAATCTTAGAGAAACTTGTTCGCATCAAGTATTTAAATCAAAATCAAAAGACACAGATTATCTCTCCCGAGAGGCTCGGAGAGATGGTTTACGAGGTTGTTTTTTTATCCGTGCCTACGCTGCTTAACCCCGAGATGACAGCAAACTGGGAGATGGGACTTGACGGAATCACAAACGGCACGATAGACGACAAGGTATACAGGGCAAAGCTTGAGGATTATATTCGCAGGGAAACCTCGAAGATGATTTCAAACGACCTCACTTCGCAGATAGCTTTAAATATCAATAAATTTACCACCGAAGAGTCGAAGGGACTTGCGGCGATACGACCTTTGGGCATTAAGTGTCCGGCATGCGGCGGTGAGCTTAACAAGACTTCATTTGGCTACGGCTGTTCCAACTACAGAAATGAGGATATCAAGTGTAAATTTGCTCTCGGAAAGATTGCAGGAAAGGATATTTCCGAGGAAGATTTCAGGAAGCTTATTGAAACCGGCGAAACAGGTGTGCTTTCGGATTTTACAGGCAAGAACGGTAAGCCTTTTAAGGCGGCTTTAAAGCTTGTAAAGGACGAAGAAGGGAAATTCAATATAAATTTTGATTTTTCAAAGGTCGGTCCGGAGTATATGGAAGGCTGTGCCTGTCCCGATTGCGGGGGACGGATCGTGATACTTTCGGAAAATTATGTCTGTGAGCACAACAATAAGGATGACGAAAATTCCTGTAAATTTTTCATCGGTAAGGTTGCGGGAAAGGCTTTATCCTTAAGTGATGTAAACGACCTCCTGACCAAAGGCTCCACCAAAACAATCAGGGGATTTAAGAGCAAAGCCGGCAAGAAATTCGATGCCTGCCTTACCCTTAAAAAGAACGAGGAATCGAATCGCACGGAAATAGCCTTTGACTTTGAAAATGTTGAGGTTAAAATGATTAAGGACGTTTCCTGTCCGATGTGCGGTAGGGGGCTTGTAAAGACGTCCTTTGGCTATGGGTGTTCCGGCTTTGACCGCAATGATAAAGAAAACAGCTGCAACTTTAATTTAGGCGGAAAAATAGCGGGACATACTCTTAAACTCGAAGAATTAAAGCAACTGTTAAGTACCGGAACAACAGACACGATTTCCGATTTTAAATCAAAGAAGGGTTCGAAATTTGCAGCGCAACTGTCACTTGACAGGGACGAAGACGGAAAGGTCACAGGCTGTAAATTCGTATTCGAGGATACCGACGAGGTGGTTGAGGGCATTAAGTGTCCTAAGTGCGGAGCCTCAATCATAAAGAACAGATTCGGCTATAAGTGTGCGAACAATGTAAATGCCGCAGAGGGGTGTTCTTTTTACATAGGTAAGATAGCCGGCAGGATGCTTTCAAAAGAGGAGTTTGAATGCCTTTTAAAGGATAAAAAAACAGAAAAACTTTCAGGCTTTATGAGCAAAGTGGGTAAACCGTTTGATGCGGCATTAAAGCTTGACGATGATTTTAAAGTTATTTTTGATTTCAATTAAAGGAGAGAGTTATGGCAAACATCAGGATTAAGGATTTATATACGCTTGAAGAAAGCGTAGCGGGAGAGTTTCTTTCCGGTTTCGAGTATCCGTGGGAGGCACTTGCCCATATCAAGGAGTTTATCCTCGAACTCGGGCCCAAGCTTTCAAAGGATGAGTATGATTACAA
>CAVJKK010000325.1:0-2534 GCA_963649855.1 Anaerovoracaceae bacterium | reverse complement strand
GATAAACATTATCGACAACGAAAAATTCTACTACTACGAAACGAAAAACATGGAAAAACTCGTTTACCACGAAAAGTTCACTGCCGTAAAACCAGAGAAAATGAAATCCTGCATCACGATTTTCCGCGACGGCGACAACTGGGTTTTGTATGCAATCGGCGGCGTTGACTGCCCTAAAATCTGGTTTTTGAGCAAGAGAATCGAAATCTCTTTCATGAACAGAATCAAGACGTTCTGCAACTTCATCTTTTCAAAAATCTAGCGGTTCTGGCGATGGAAACCTTAACTGTTATCCCGGAAAAAATTGTTTTCGGCGGAAGCTGCCTTGCCAGGGTGAACGGAAAAAATGTTTTCGTTCCGTTTGCAATTCCCGGCGAAAAAATTGAAATTCAGATTACAAAATCCTTCCGCGACTACGACCTTGCAAAAATCGTAAAAGTCGTTGAACCGTCTCCGCACCGCGTTCTGCCGTTCTGCCCGCTTTATGGAAAATGCGGCGGCTGCAACATGCAGCACATCGACATCGGTTTTCAGCGCGAACTGCGGAAATCAATGCTGAAAGACTGTTTTGAGCGCGAAGGAATCCCCTGCCCTGAAATTGAAATAATCTCCGGCAGCGAAAAAAATTACCGTTCAAGAATCCAGCTTACGGACGGCGGTTTCAACGAAAAAAACTCAAACAACGTCCTTCCCCTCAATTTCTGTCCGGTCGCAACAAAAGAGATAAACGATTACCTTTCGGCGGTAAAGCAGGAAGACAGACCGTGCGGGCGCGTTCACTTTTTCGGCGACAGAAGGATCGTATCTTCATCGCAAAATGAATTTGAAAAACTCGTCATTGCAGACGAAACAAGACGCGAACTGTGGAATGTAAGGCAGGTCGGAAAAGCAAAGAAAACTGCAAAAAATAAGGTAAAACAGAGGTTTGCAGGAAGTTTCGGCGACACGAAAAACAACTGCACGGTAAATCTCTGCGGAAAAAACATTGAATTTGACGTTCAGGGATTTTTTCAGTCAAACATGGAAGTCCTTGAAAAAACAGTTCAGGCGGTGTGCTTCAACATGGGCGGAAAAAACGTCCTCGACATGTACAGCGGTGCCGGAACATTTTCAGTCTTTCTGGCAGACCTCTTTGAAAAAACTTATCTCGTTGAACACAACCGCGATGCCCTCGTTCATGCAGAAATCAACATGGCAGGAAAAAATCACGAAACCTACGGCTTAAGCGGAAGCAAGTGGACAGAACAGAATGCACCTCTCATTCTCTCCAGAAACGGACAGTTTGACGCAGTCGTAATTGACCCGCCGCGTTCGGGAATGGAAAAGGAAGTGTGCGACTGGCTCTGCCGCAACAAAACTCCGCAAATCAGGAGCGTTTCGTGCGATCCTTCAACCCAGGCACGCGATGCAAAGCGCCTTATAAAATCCGGCTATAAACTGACAAAACTCTTTCTGCTCGATTTCTATCCGCAGACGGCGCATGTCGAAAGCCTTGCATATTTTGAGTTCATATAATTTTTTAAGACAAACTCAG
This sequence comes from Anaerovoracaceae bacterium, assembly GCA_963649855.1. Lineage (GTDB taxonomy): Bacteria > Spirochaetota > Spirochaetia > Treponematales > Treponemataceae > Treponema_D. The sequence goes on along the minus strand of CAVJKK010000325.1, from coordinate 1,000 downwards.
GAAAAAAAAATGAATTCAAAAAACACATTAAAAAAAGTCTTTGCTTCAATTCTTTCATTTTCTTTCACTCTTCCACTTTCTGCACAAAATGCAGCCCTCCGCTCTGCCGACCTTTCTTCACTAAAGCCTTCGTGGCAGGCGGTAATCGGAGGAGAAAGCCTTGCCCCCGTTGCAGAAACTTCCTACGGCTTTGCGGTAATCACAGACGGACGCATGATAAGCACCTGCACATACAAAGGCAGCGTAATGTGGCAGAAAGGCATAAAAGGGCGCGGAACGAAATATTTTACGTCTTACGGAGACTTTTTATACGCCGTTACGGACGGTTCAGTTCTGAACTTCATAAATCCCGGCGGAAAAACTCTCTGGAGCACGGACGCGGGCTTTAAGATAACGGCTTCCCCTTTCTGCGGGCGCGACGGCAGGGTGTTTGTCCTCGGAGAACACAGCGCAGCGTGTTACGGCTTAAAAGGAAGCGAAAAATGGAAAGTCACCTTTGACACACCGCTTACAGATAAAATAAGCGAACTTCCCGACGGAAGCCTCCTGGTCTATAATCTGCAGACTTCGGAAGGCAAGACGCAGGGAACAAGGCTTTCACCGTTCGGGGAAACTCTGGAACAGATTACGTTTGCAGGCGAAATCGTTGCGGCAGAAAGTTTTAGGGACGGCATCCTCATGTCTTTTGCCGACGGTTCATTCGGGCTGTGCACGACGGAAAAAAATGCAGCCGTTTCAAGGTGGGTTTCAAAAAAAGAGTCTGCTTCTCCGGTAAAGGCAATCATTTCTTCAGGTGAAAAATCCGCACTTTTTTACAATACGGGAACGGAACTAAACGTTTTAATCATAAAAAACAAAACCGGCGAGCTTTTAAAAACCTTTTCAGCCGGCACCTTCAGCTTAAACGAAATATCTTCATTCAGGGCAACGTCGCAGGGCTTTTATATAAGCGATTCTTTCCGCGCGCTGGAATGTACTTTCGACGGCACGATTTTATGGG
>CAVJKK010000324.1:0-2554 GCA_963649855.1 Anaerovoracaceae bacterium | reverse complement strand
GTCGCGGGAATGTCTATCAGCAACAAAATCTGCCAGCTGATAATGTCGGTTGCAATCGGGCTCGGACAGGGCTTTCAGCCGGTGTGCGGAATCAACCTCGGTGCAAAAAAGTACGACCGCGTAAAAAGTTCAATTGCATTTCTGATAAAGATTATCACCGCGTGCATGTTTGTCTTGGGGCTTGCGGTTTTTCTGTTCGCTCCGCAGATTGCCCGCACGTTCCGCGATGACGAAGCCGTAATAAAAGTTGCTTCGCTCGCCTTAAGAATGAGCTGCTGCATTCTGCCGTTCCACTCGCTGATTTTCGGAACGTCAATGCTGCTGCAGACCGCCGGAGCAAAACTCGCCGCCACGGTGCTTTCGTCGCTGCGGCAGGGAATAGTCTTTATCCCGCTGATTTTTATTCTGCCGTACGCTGCCCGCCTTGCAGGGCTTCCCCCAATCTACGGAATCATGCTGACGCCGGCACTAAGCGATTTAATCAGCGCGCTCATAATGCTCCCGTACCTGATTAAGTACTTGAAAAAACTAGGGAAGTAAGGGGATTATCACACGGATTCGAAATTACTGACGTAATTTCTGTTTTCTGTTGTATACATTACAGATTTACGGTATAAGTAAAGTATTGGAAATGCCTGTTTTCTAAGGCGGTGTCTCCCAGACTCAATCAGCTTCGTGCTGAAATTTGATAAAGGGAGGCTTACTGAAATGACATTCTACGAAATTATTTCGTTGGCAATTAATCTTGCCATGCTCATTTTCGAAGCCCTTTCCTATTTTAAGAATAGAAAGAGTTGAAAAGTAAAGCCGCCAAGTCTGAAACACTATTGACGGCTTTATCGCTCATATAGTGGAGACGACCGTAAGAAACGGGCATTTCCTTCTCTCAATATACAACAGGTTTTGTCTTTCGTCAAATAACGGAAAACTATTTTGCGAGCTTCTTTTGCCCGTCAATTGCAAAAAGTCGATTTTTGACCGTATAATCTTTTTATGAAAGGTTCTTTTTCTACTGTTGCTTTGACGCCGCTCTGCCACAAGTGGGGGGATGCCGTTAAACGCGAGATTCCAATTTATTCACGTGGCAACTCTATCCGCTCGGATTTTGACCGTGACTACATGCGTCTTCTGCACTGTCAGGCGTTCAGCCGTCTTAAACACAAGACGCAGGTTTTCTATTCCCCGCATAACGACCACGTCTGTACGCGCATGGAACACGTCCTTCACGTTGCTTCCGTTTCCGACACGATTGCAAAATATCTGGGGCTCAACACTGAACTCACTCAGGCTGTTGCAGTTGGTCACGACATCGGGCACGCGCCTTTCGGACACACGGGAGAAGACATTCTGAACAGTCTGATGGAAGCCCGCCCGGGTGCTGCCGCTCCCAAAAAGTTCTGGCATGAACGCAATTCGCTTTTTTTTGCTGACTACATCGAAACTCTTTCTGACCCCGACGGCACGGAAAAAACGCTCAACTTAACCTATGCTGTGCGCGACGGAATAATCTGCCACTGCGGAGAAGTTGACGAACAGGGCTTAAAGCCGCGGGAAGAAGCTCTCAATCTTTACGACATAAAAGTTCCCGGCTACAAAAATCCGTTTACATGGGAAGGCTGCGTCGTAAAACTGAGCGACAAGATTGCTTTTCTAGGACGTGACCTGCAGGATGCGCGCCGTTACCACATCCTTGACATGGGCTGTTACCGTCAGCTGCGCGAAATCGTCGGCAGCACGCTGGGATTTACACGCACGGGCGAAACCTTAAGCCACACTTCGGGCAAGGCGGTAAACACGACAGTTTTAATCAACGACATGGTTGTTGACCTTTGCGAACAGTCAAGTCCGGAATCGGGACTTTGTTTCAGCGAGCCGTATTTCAAGTTCATAAAGGAATTGAAGAAGTTCAGCTTTGAAAAAATCTATTCACACTGGCGGCTTTTGGAATTCAAGAACTATGCACAGAACGTTCTCGGCACTATCTACCGTCTGCTGATGGGAATGCAGAGTTTTGCGCAGAACGGAAGAATTCCCTATGCCATGCGCTACTTCAAGGACTTGAGCAGGACTTTTGAAGACTGGCTCATAAGATATTCAAACTACACGTCAAAGGAATTTCCCGACCGCAAGAAGACGTTGCACTACGAAACGCCGGTTGTCTTTGATGTTACGAACTACGAAAGCTATCAGAAATGCGTGATTGAATACATCTCGGGAATGACGGATACCTTCTCAATCCACTGCTATGAAGAAATAATCAGTTTCTAGATGATAAAAACGGCTGGAATTATTTAAAACAAAAAAGACTTACGTTTAGTTCTGCTATAATTTTTGTTCACGTTATTTTCAAATAGCCTCTCGCCGGGAACCTGTACGACCTCGTGTCGTGCCAAGAAACTTGCGTTTCTTGCAGTCTACAGAGTTTTTGCGCCGTCCGTGGCGCAGTCTTGCATTTGCGCCGATTGAGCCCGTGTACCTCTGGTACAAATCAAGCGTACTGGTGGTTACTGCGCTTCGCTTGTGCCTTCGGGCGACAGGCTCAACCACCGTGTTT
>CAVJKK010000323.1:0-2555 GCA_963649855.1 Anaerovoracaceae bacterium | reverse complement strand
TTTTCTGCGTAAAGTCTTCAATAAAAACGTCCGGGCGGGAAATCACAAAATATTTATTTGTAAAAAATCTTCATTTAGTAGAAAATCTTTGGCATGAGAAACTTTCTTGCTTCTGTTTTTATTCTGACGTCTCTTTTTTCATCGTCTCTTATTTATTCTCAGGGCTCTGACGGCACCGGCGTTCAGGATTCCTTTTTGACTGAGTTTGTTCCCGACATCTGGACTGCTGCGGACGGACTTCCGGGAAACACGGTTGCTGACATCATTCAGTCTTCGGGCGGTTACATCTATCTTGGAACTTACGACGGACTTGTTCGCTTTGACGGTGTTCAGTTTGACACCTTCAACCGCAGGACTGAAAAAAATTATTCCTTTGTTACGGCGCGCACTGTTTTTGAAGATTCAAAAGGAAACCTCTGGGTCGGCACGAATGACGAAGGCGTGAGAAAAATCGCTCCCTCCGGCGAAATTGAAGAATACACGACTGCAGACGGGCTGCCAAATAATTCAATCCGTTCAATCTGCGAAGACAGGGAAGGAAACATCTGGATCGGCTCAACTTCCGGCGTTGCAATCGTTGACAAGAACGACTACGTGAGACTTTTTGACGGACTTGAAAAGTTCGGCGCAGAAAACCTTTTTGTTACGAGCCTCTACTGCGACACTGCCGGCCGCGTCTGGATTTTGTCGCAGACACAGAACGGCGTTTACGTCTATGCGAACAACATTGTAGAAAAATTTAAGGGACTTAACAGTTTTAAAGACCCGATAATAACCTGCATCACTCAGGATTCTGACACAAACCTCTGGCTCGGGGTTGAACCTCATTATGCGGTAAAACTTTCCGGCGAAGAAGAAACCGTTTACGACACGGGACACGGAGCGCAGCCCGGTTCTACCGTAAAGTGCATTTTTCAGGACAAGAACGGCTATATGTGGATTTCGCGTGATTCGGGCGTCAGCGTCCTTCACAACGGAATCTGGTCTTACATGGATTCTTCCACGGGTTTTTGCAATGACAACGTTGTAAAAATCATTCAGGACAGGGAAGGAAACATCTGGTTTGCAACTGACCGCGGTGGCATTGAAAAACTTACTCCGGCGAAATTCCGCACGACGGTAATGAAAACCACAATCAACGCGATTTCTGAAGACACAAAACGCGGACTTGTGTGGCTTGCCGGCGACAACGGACTTTACTGCCTTCAAAACAAAGCATTTGTAGAAAACGAGCTTACAAAGGCGTGCAGCAATGTCCGGATTCGCGATGTTACGGCAGCGTCTGACGGAACGGTTCTCGTTTCTCTCTACGAAAAACCGACAGAAGTAATAATGACTCCAGAAGACAAAATCTATTCCCTTTCCCGCGCTGACGGTCTTGCAGGCTACAAGGCGCGTGTTGCACTCAAGGCAAAGAACGGCGACATTTACATCGGAACGACTTCAGGACTTTCCATCGTAGACGCCAGAACGGGAAAAATCCGCAATTTTGGAAAGACAGACGGACTTGCAAACGAGTTCATCATGTGCATTTACGAAGACATGAACGGAGAAATCTGGTGCGGAACGGACGGCGGCGGAATCTTTTCCATAAAAAACGGCGAACTCTCTTCTGAATATTCAACCTCAGACGGACTTATCGGAAACATCATTTTCAAGATTATGGAAACTTCAAAAGGCGACTACTGGATTATGACTGGAACCGGAATTTCAAGGATGAGGCTTGATGACGGCGTAGAATTCATAAACTACAACAGCGCTTCAGGGCTTGGCGCAGACGGAGTCTTCCAGATGATACCTGATTATACGGGAACAGTCTGGATGACAAGCAACCGCGGTATTTTCAGTGCGGGAATGAAGGACTTTGAAGCCGTGGCAGAAGGCAATGGAAGCCGGTTAGAATCAAAATTCTACGGACGCTCAGACGGACTTATTTCAGGCGGTGTCACTTCAACTTCAAAATCCATGCGCGATTCCTTCGGAAGAATCTGGTTCACCCTGATTGACGGTTTTTCTGTTTATGACCCGCTCAACATTACGGCAAACAGAACCGCTCCGCTCGTAAATATTGAACGCATCACGGTTGACAATGAAAGTTTTGATTTCCACGGAGAAAAAATCGTGCTTCCTCCCGGCACAAACAGAATCAACATAAAGTTTACGGGCTTGAGTTTTATTTCTTCAAAGCAGATGACGTTCAGGACAAGACTTTCCGGCTTTGAAAAAGGCTATTCTGACTGGTCAACACAGCGCAGCGTTTCCTATACAAACCTCAGACCAGGAAAATACGAATTTTCTGTGGTTGCCTGCAATGCCGACGGGGTCGAAAGCGCGGGCGAAAAAACGTTTACGATTGTAAAAGAGCCTTATTTCTGGGAAGTGACATGGTTCTGGACCGGGCTTGTGCTCGCCGTGATCGGGGCTGCGTTCTTTATAATCCGCCACAAGATTATGAAGATGAAGCGCTATCAGATAAAACTTGAAAATGCCGTAGAAGACAGAACGCGCGAACTCAAGACGGAAAAAGAAAAGGCAGAAAACCTCCTGCTGAACAT
>CAVJKK010000322.1:0-2565 GCA_963649855.1 Anaerovoracaceae bacterium | reverse complement strand
CACCTGCTCCGCAGTTGTAGGCAGCGATTGCAAGCGGCCAGTCCCTGAACTGTTTGTAATTTTCCTGCAGCTTTGTGAGGGCGGCGTCCGTGCTCTTCCACGGGTCAAAGCGTTCGTCTATGTATAGAGTTTTTCGCAGAAGCCCTTTGATTGAATTGTCCATGAACTGCCACAGACCGCGCGCTCCGCTTCTGCTCACTGCCAGCGGATTGTATTCGCTTTCAACTACGGGAAGATATTCCAGGGCGGCGGGCATTGCGCGCTTTTTCAGTTCCCGGCGCACGTAAAGGCGGTATGCTTCTCCGTTGTCAAGGATAGTGTAGAGCTGCTGTCTTCCAAATGGTTTTGAAAACTGTTCGATGTATTTTTCAATCTGTTTCTGTGCGTATTCACTTTGGGGAACGGAAATTCCCCCGATTTGTGAAGGAATTGAAGGCAAAGCCGGCGCTGTGGTTTCAGAGTGCGCGGTAGTTACAGCCGGCGCTGTATTTTCAGAAGGCGCGGAGACTGCACAAAAAGCGAAAACTGCAAGAAATCCCGCAATCCTACATTTTTTCGCCATAGTAGATTCCCGCCCATTCCCAGCGTCCGTGGATTTCAGGGTCAACGGGAAAGTTCACTTTTCTGAAGTAAAGATACCAGACCGGCATGTAAGGACTCCAGCCGGTTGAGCGCAGATAGGCTTCGTTCGGGTTTGAAGTTTCGTCGAGTTTTTCGTTGTAGCGGATTCTCTGACCGAGCATGAAGCCGCGCATTGAAAAGTTTTCGAGTGCGTTTGCGTCCGTTTCGCTTGATTTCCACGACATCGCAAAAAAATTGACTTTTGAGCGGTATTTGTCGAGCGAGCGCCAGTCGTACTGTCTGATTGCCTTTTTGACGGCACTTTCAAGGGAAGTGAGGGAATCGAAAGTCCAGTCTTTTGAAGAATTTGAAAAATCAACCATCTTGCGCGCATTTGCGTACGCGTCCGGAACTCCCGAAATCTGAATTGTGGAAGCGTCCGGCTGTTTTAGAAAGAGTGAATACGACTTTAGCGCCTGATTGTATTCGCCTTCCTTTTCGTATTCGAGGGCAAGGCGGACGTACATTTCCGTAATGCTGACGAGCGAAGGAAACTGACTTACGAGCTGGTTGAAATATGCGATTCTGTTTTTTGAGTCAGTGCTGATTTGAATCAGATGCTGCAGACACATGAAGTGAATCGATTTCCCCTGAACGAGGAGGTCGGGATAGTTTTTTAAGATTCTGTCAAAATAGTATTCCGCCACGGGTTCAGCACCGTTTTCAAGATAGGCAGAAGCCACGAGCAGAAGCCAGTAAGCGTTGTAAATGCTGTCCGGATTTTTTTCAACCCAGTCAGTCAGAAAGAGAATCATCTCGTTTCTGTCGTCTGAAGAGTGAAGGGTGTTTGCGATCCTGTTTGTTACGGCAAAGCGCGCCTGTTCAGAAAGAGTCTTGTCTTCAAGCAGCGACTGAAGCTGAACGAAATCAGTTTCAGCAGAGCGGTCTTTGCAGGACGTAAACAAAACTGAAAAAAAACAGAACACAGCAAATAACTTTATACTTACCTTCATATCGAACCTTTTTAAAACATTAACAAAGTAGTTTCTTATTGGCAAGAGCCTTGTTATTGTTGTATTCTATCGGGTAGCAGTCAGCGTGAATTTTATTGAACTGACCTGCCCCGACCTGATTTTTTTACGGACAAGAGAATTGAAAAAACTTTCGGCATCGACATTAAACATGGTTTTAGCTCTCGGCGTTGTCTGCATTCTTGCTGGCGTGTGCTGTTTTCCGCGCCTTGCAAGTCATTTTGGTGCGCACGTTGAAGCATGGACTGTCGTTACAACGATTTCCGGAGCAATCCTCTTTTATCTTTCGCTGATGAAGATTCCGTCTGCCCTTGCTTTTTTTTCGGGGCTTTATGCGGTTCTCGCGGGTTTTTTCTTCATGATTGTCTGTTCCGGGCTTGTTGAAAACGGAATTGAACGTTTCTGGCCCGTTTCAATCATCATTGCAGGGCTCAGCGTCCTTCTTACGGGAATCGCCAAAGACAGACGCATCCGCACAACCTATCTTTTTCCGTCAGTTTTTTTGACGGGGATGGGCTGTTATTTCCTTCTTTTTTCCCTCGACTTGATTTCCATGGGCTTTAGAAAATGGATTTCGATTTTCTGGCCTCTGTTTCCTATTTTTCTTGGTGTCTGCCTCGTCGTCCTTTTTTTAATCCAGCAGAATCCTTCTTCTAATTTTCCTTACGATAAAAGCGAAGGTGAACTTGAAGGGGACGAAACGGAATGAAATGTTTTTTTCTGCCCGCCGTCTGCCTGACTTCCTGCTTTCTGTTTTTTTCCTGCGGCTCTGCGCCAAAAACCGAAGAAAATCCTGAAACTGAAGACGCATCATACTCCGAAAGTTCCGCGCAGGCTGTTTCGATTGCCGTTCCCGCACGAAAAGCAAAGAATTTTTTTAACGGAATTCCGGAAGAAGCTGTCCACGCAATTGAAAACGGTTCGCCCGAATCAATAAATCAGGCATATTCTCTTTTAAGGAAAGACGCTTCAC
>CAVJKK010000321.1:0-2570 GCA_963649855.1 Anaerovoracaceae bacterium | reverse complement strand
GTCCGCAGAGAGGCATTTTCTGCCGGGGCGCAGTCTTCTTTTGACGCTGCAGCGGCAGAAGGTCAGCAAGATACGGAAACTGTTGTCCAGCCTGCAAAAACACTCTCAAAACCGAAGCTTTTTGCCCTGAACTTTTTTGATGTTTTCTTTGAGGTTGTTTTCTTCTGCGCAATGCTTTTTTATCTGATTCCGCAATTTTTGAGCGGTAACTATTCTGGTCAGACCAGCGTTGAGTTTTTTAACGGATTTTTGTACTGGCTGTACGTGCCGAAAGCAGATGTGCAGGAACCGATAATTTCATATTCGTTTGCGGCGGTTTTCCTGATTTGCGCCCTCTGCGGATTTTTCCTTCTGTATAAAATAATTTTTGCACTTAAAACTGCCGGCGGTTCAAACAGGGCAGTCGGCATGCTTGTGGTTCTTTCGAGCGTCATAATTTCGTTTCTGCTGATAAAAGAAAAGTTTTTGTTCTTCGCGGTCGTCTATTTTCTTTTGTTTTTTGCGTTTGAACTTTCCTGCTCCATCAAAATAAAAACGATTCTTATAAAACTGCTCTGCATGCTGGTTCTGAACATTGCAGTTTGCGTTCTTGTCCTCTATTTTTGCGACATAAGGTTCAAGACTTCCGTTCTGGATTTTTTCACGTCAATTTTTGCTGCCGTAAAACCTTTTTAGACTCAAAAAAACTTTTGACCTTGAAGCATTTTTCCGTTATAACGGTTTCTATTATTTTCAGGGTCAAAAATGAAGTACGTCATTCAGTTTACGATTTTTGTTTCCATCTGTTTTGCCGGTGAAATCCTGCATGTTCTGTTGCCGCTGCCTGTGCCGGCTTCAATTTACGGGCTTATCCTCATGTTCTGTGCGCTTCACTTTAAGGTTTTTAAGCTCGAACAGGTTGAACACACGGCTGATTTCTTCCTTGGAATTATGCCGCTTCTTTTTATTCCTTCGACGGTCAGTCTGATTGTTGCGTGGCCGATTATAAAAAAATACTGGCTTGCCATTCTTGTCCTTACGTTTGCGGGAACCGGATTTATCTTTTTTGTGGTTGGAACGGTTACTCAGTTTTTTGCCCGCAGAATGAAAGCCCGGAATCAAGTGCAAGAGGACGCATAAAAATGGAAAACATTTCGGCATTTTTAACGGAGTCGGTTTCGTTTGGGTTTTGCATTACGCTTGCAAGTTTTGTGTTCAGCACGTGGCTTTATAAGAAAACTCATTTCGTGCTTTTTTCGCCACTGTTTGTTTCGAGCGCGGTGGTCATTGTAATTCTTTTACTTTTTAAAGTTCCTTATGAAAAATATCTGAAGAGTGCAAATTTCCTCTATTATCTGATGACGCCTGTTACGGTTGCGCTTGCCATTCCCCTTTACCGCCAGTTTGAAGCGTTAAAGAAAAACGCCCTTGCCATCATTTTAGGAATTGTGAGCGGAATTATTTCCAACGCACTTTTTGTTTTTGGAATCTGCATCCTTTTTAAGATTGAACACGCGGAATACGTTTCACTTCTGCCGAAATCAATTACAACGCCGATTGCCATTGCAATTACAGAACAGAACGGCGGAATCCAGGCTCTTACGATTATGATGGTGAGTCTTGCCGGAATTTTCTGCAATACTTTTGCCGTTGCGCTGTGCAAGATTTTCAGACTTGAAGAACCGGTTGCGCGCGGAGTTGCCTGCGGAACCTGTGGACACGCAATGGGAACGTCAAAAGCCCTTGAAATGGGCGAAGTAGAAGGCGCGATGAGCGGTTTGAGCATAGCAGTGTGTGGAATTCTGTCCGTAATAATCCTGCCGTTCTTCGTGAAGATGATTTAGAGATATTCGCGTCTTTCAGCGGTTTTGTAGACTTCGTTGTCACTTCGCAGTGAAATGACGACAATTTTCATTGTATTTTTGTCTTTTACGAGTTTATAGACTATCCGGATTCCATACTGGCGAAGTTTTATTTTTAACAGGTTCGTAAGATTTATGCCACCTTTATTTCCGAGAGGCTTTCCATAACCGCCCTGACTTGCAGGGAGTGGATTTTGAAGAACTTTTAAGATTGCTTTAAGAACTACCGGCTTTACCGAACCATCAAGATTGTTAAAATCCTTTTTTGCAAGTTCTGTATATTCAAGATTCCACATAGACTAATCCAGTTCAACGTCATCGCAGTTTGCAATGTCTTCTTCTGTGATTCCGTTTTCTTTCATAATGTCTTCCATAGAGTAAGTTTTTTTATTTCGTGGATCAGTTTCGCGTGTTTCGGCTTCTGCCAGAAGCTGAGCATCTTCAAGTTCTTCAAGCAGGGATTCATATTCTTTCGGGCTTAAAAGCACACATTCAGGCACGTTGTTTTTTACGACAATTTTTGCGCCGCTTTTGTTTACTTCATTGAAAATTTTGCTTGCTTCACCTTTATTGAATCTTGAAATTGGAATAATTGAATTTAACAGGTTTACGGTTTTAAGGGCGTGCATAAAAAGCCTCCTTGATAAAATATATAAACCATTTTATTTGTTGTCAAATTTATTGATATTAAAATAATGCACATAGAATCCTGAAATCAAAATTCTTAAT
>CAVJKK010000320.1:0-2576 GCA_963649855.1 Anaerovoracaceae bacterium | reverse complement strand
CTCCAAATATGGCTTCTCTCCTTGCCGGGGTTATTTTCTGCGTTGTGCTGATCGTGCTTTTGTACTGGTTCTGCGGAACTGAAATAGGTTCTTCGCTCCGTGCGACCGGAAACAACGCAAACATGGTTCGTGCAATGGGCGTCGATACTGACAAGATGAAGATTTTAGGGCTCATGCTTTCCAACGGTCTGATTGCCCTGAGCGGCGGACTTGTTGCACAGTCTCAGAAATTCGGGGATGTCGGCATGGGAACGGGAACCCTCGTCATCGGGCTGGCTTCAATTATCCTCGGAGAATCTCTTTTCGGCTGGTTTGCCAAAAAAATGCCGTTCTGGTTTACGCTGATTTCTGTTGTCCTCGGTTCAATCGTTTACAGAATCGTAATTGCCGTAGTCCTTCAGCTTGGTCTGAAGTCGAGCGACCTGAAACTTCTGACTTCCGTAATCATCACGATTGCACTTGCCATTCCGATTATCAAACAGCAGAGTGCAAAATTCATCGATAAAAAGCGAAGTAATTAGTCCGGATTGTTTGGAGAATAAAAATGCTTAAAATTTCAAATCTTACAAAAACTTTTAATCCCGGAACAATTACAGAAAAAAAGGCACTTTTAGGGATTGATCTGACTCTTGAAGACGGAGATTTTGTGACCGTCATCGGTGGAAACGGCGCTGGAAAATCTACGCTCCTGAACATGATTGCAGGCGTTCACTCGTGCGACAGCGGAAAAATTGAACTCAACGGAATTGACCTTACGAACATGTCTGAATACCGCCGTGCAAAGTATCTCGGTCGTGTTTTCCAGGATCCGATGCTCGGAACTGCCGCAAACATGGAAATCGAAGAAAATCTTGCAATGGCTTACCGCCGCGGAAAATTCCGTTCGCTTGCGTGGGGAATTAAAAATTCAGAACGCGAACTTTATCACGAAAAGCTCGAACTTTTAGGGCTCGGACTTGAAAACCGCATGAAAAGTAAAGTCGGACTTTTGTCCGGCGGTCAGAGACAGGCGCTTACGCTTCTGATGGCAACGCTTCAGAAACCTGACCTTCTTCTGCTTGATGAACACACAGCTGCCCTTGACCCGAAGACTGCAGCCCGTGTTCTTGAACTTACAAAACAGTTTGTAGAAAACGACCATCTGACGGCATTCATGGTTACCCACAACATGAAGCACGCGATTGAGTACGGAAACCGCCTTATCATGATGATGAACGGAAGAATCATCTATGACGTGCGCGGTGAAGAAAAAAAGAACCTTAAAACAGAAGACCTTCTAGCAAAGTTCGGTGCCGCCGGCGAACTGAACGACAGAATGGTTTTAAGCAGCAGATAAAATAAAAAAATCCTGAATCAAACGATTCAGGATTTTTTTATGCACGCGACTTATGAAATAAACTGCGCCACGGACGGCGCTAAAGACTGTAATCCCGCAAGAAATGCAAGGCATTTCTTGGCTGCGACACGATGTCGCGCTTACTTTATGTACGTGTTCAGCCAGTCAAGCGACATCTGCTGCCAGCTGCGCGCCGTGCCTGACGCTCCCATTACTCCGAAGCCATGCCCGCTTGCCGGGAAAACGTGAAGTTCCGTGCGGATTTCTGCTTTTCTGAGTGCTGACCAGTATGGAAGCAGGTTTCCTTCCGGATTTACGGACTTGTCGTTGATTGCCGCACAGAGCCATGCCGGCGGCGTGTCTTTTTTTACGAGTTTTTCGCATGAGTTCAGGTCTTTCTGTTCCTGAGAAGGCGAATCACCCAAGAGATTTTTTCTGCTGCCTTCGTGGGTGAGTCCGTCCTGCATCGTAATTACAGGGTAGAGCAGCAGCTGGAATGCCGGACGCGCGCTGAGCCATGAGCCGTCTGCTGCCTTGTCGAGTTTGTCCTGCATTTTGTAGGTTTCTTCTTCCCAGCGGGTTGAAAGGCTTGCAGCAACGTGACCTCCTGCGGAAGAGCCCATTACGCCGATTTTTTCCGCGTCAACTCCAAAATCATCTGCACGCGATTTGATTACGCGGATTGCCCTTTGTGCGTCTGCAAGTGAAACCGTGCTCTTGTTTTTGTGGTCGTCGTTTGGTGTGCGGTAGACAAGGACAAAACAGGTATAGCCTGCGTCGTTGTATGCTTTTACATAGTGAGTTCCTTCCTTGTCGTAAACAGTGCGCTGATATGCACCGCCGGGAATGATTAAAATTCCCTTTTTGTTTGCTTCTACACCGGCAGAAGGTCTGTAGACTTCAAAATAAGGCTGGGTTACGCCCATGATGATTCTGTCGTGGACATTTCCGCCACCGCGTTCTTCTTCCTTCTGTTCGATTTTGAGTTTTTCAGACCCCGGACCCGTTTTTTTAGGCCAGAGAAAGACCTTTTCCTGAGCGAAGAGCGAAGCTCCCAGAATAAGTGCCGTAAAAGCAGCAGCCACTTTTTTCATTTTGTTCCTCCATTTTTTTGTTTTTTTGATAGCAGAACTTTATTCAGTCAAAATGTCGGGTTTTTGAATATTGTGAAAATTATTAGGCGTAAGGTAAACACGGTGGTTGAGCCCGTCGAAACCACCAGTTTAGTTTATGCTTGATT
>CAVJKK010000319.1:0-2587 GCA_963649855.1 Anaerovoracaceae bacterium | reverse complement strand
GTTGAAATTTGCGGACGGCTCAAGCGTAAACAGAGACTGGAACCGCGTCATGACAACTCTCTTCAACGGAGCGTCAAACGTAGCGCAGGCAGGCGGACTTGCAGCCTTAGACGAACAGGGCTTAAAAGACATGACGGCACAGGTTGACTACTACCTCGAAAACGGCAGCCTCATCAAGAAAACCCTCGAAGGCGAAAACTTTAAGAAAGCCGGTGTAACTGCTTACTTTACCGGAAACGGACCTTATGTGTGGGCAAAGTTCCCGGGCAAAAAGAGCTGGGACGTATTCGACACAATCCTCGACAAATGCCACGTCGTAACGACTCCGGGCTCAGGCTTCGGACCGGCAGGCGAAAGTTTTATCCGCTTCAGTTCCTTCGGACACAGAGCCGACATAGAAGAAGCCTGCAGAAGACTTTCAGAACTGGTGCTGTAGTTTGATTAATCTTTTTTGCGTGTAAAACTGAACTTCGGCTTTTTGCACAATATTGAGGACTTAACTTCGAGTTTTTGAATATTGTGTAAATTGTCAAAAAAAGGCGTAGGGAAGGGGCGGCACAAACAGAGTGACAGAATTGTCGCATACTTGCCTCCTCTGTTTGATGACGAACCTGACCGAGAGCCTTTTTTTTAGACTGCTAATTTTAAAAACTCGAAGTTAGGGCTGTTTGAAGTTATGATATTACTGTCTAGAACGTCGATTTATAGCCTAAGTTCAGCTTGAAGTTCTGCTGCCAACCGCCTTCATTTACTTCACTAAGTTTAGTCTGCAGCATCAGTTTTAAATTGCCGGACATAACCGGAACAGACAGGTAAGGGCAGACCTTTACGATGTAACCGCTGCTGTAAAAATCCTTGATGTCCTTCAAGTCAGAAAGATAGCGGTCAGCATAAGAAAAAGAAGTATTAAAACCAAACGTAACGTCAACATTTTTGATAAAAAGCTGGTCAGTAAAAATGTTCAGGTTCGCGCCGAGGTTTCCTTCAATAAATTCAAGCATGGCTTCCTGTTCTTCCGGAAAGTTGAAAAGCGAAAGATGGATCTGCGAATTTGCAAGGCAGAATCTCGGTTCAAACAAGAGGTAAAAATCTTCCGTCGAAAACGAAGAATTTGAATCACCTTTTTTCAAGCCGAAAGAATTAAATCCCGACTGAACGAAAAGCGAAGTTGAATATTTGTTTCCGAGCAGAAAATCAAGCCCGGTGTGCAGGTAAAGTTCGTCAATCAGGAGAATTACGTCTTCGTCCCCGTTTTTATTTTTTACGGGTGCGCCGATTCCCGCAATAAAATCAAACGCAACGTTTTTAAGCGCCGCAGCCAGACGGAAATCAATGTTAATCTGCTTTTCATCCGCATCATTTTCGTTGTTTTTGTAGATGTAGGCACCAAGCGCAACCGGAGACGGATTGAGCCTTGCAACGTACGAAACCCCGAGCCCGTAAATTGAATAGGGAGAAGCGCAGGTGTTGCGGGCGCTGCTTTCCGTCAGAAAACTCGTTATGCTTCCACAGCCGAACTGCTGCGCAAGAAATTTATTCGTTCCCAGAGATTCAAAATCACCCTTAAAAATGCTGAAAAACTGACTTATTCCGAGAAACTGCTTTACGTACGTGAGCGAAAGTTCATCAACGCAGAAAGTTGCATCCGTTTCTTCCGTCATTTTTGTTTCGATAATGTCAGCCGTGTGAATGCTCATCTCTGTCCTTAAAAACAGATCCTTCTTTATGTTAAAGTGACCTTCAAAAAATCCCGTGAGCGTTATGAGCGGGTCAAAATAATCGGATTCCGCCGCAGAATAAAAGTCACCACGCAGACCTGCATTTCCGCTGAAAGAGGCACAAAAGCCGGACTGTGCACAGGCAAAAAACGCTGCAATGACAAGTATTTTTTTTATGGTTTCCATAATTGCCTCCAGAAAAATGCAGTAAACGCCACAGAATAGAATTATACCCGCTTATTATCGGCAGAAAATGTGCCGCACTTTAGAAAAAACGTATTTTTAATGATTTTCTTTTAAGGAGGGCGGACAACCGCCCTACGCTCCAACCGCTCCGCGTTTTCCGCTACCCACCGTGCGGGCTCAGACGCCGCCCGCAACGCCTGCTTTTTAATCTACCCCTGTATTTTCAAAATAACACTAAATTTGCTATAATTTTTTGTATGAAAAAGATTTCAATTTTAGATTCGACTTTACGCGACGGCTCTCAGGGAGAAGGAATCAGTTATTCCGTGCAGGATAAAATCAACATTGTGCTTGCACTGGATGAACTCGGCGTTTCCTTCATCGAAGCCGGAAATCCCGGCAGCAATCCCAAGGATATGGAGTTTTTCATTGAGGCAAAAAAGTTAAAGTTAAAGAATTCTAAAATTGTTGCCTTCGGTTCAACCCGGAGAAAAGACCTGACCTGCGCCGAAGACGCAAACCTTCAGAGCCTTTTGTCTGCCGAAACGGAATACGTGTGCATTTTCGGAAAAACCTGGGATTTTCAGGTGACGGACATCATTCACGCAACTCTCGAAGAAAATCTTGAAATGATAAAGGACACGGTTTCTTATTTGACGTCAAAGGGCAAAAAAGTTGTGTTC
>CAVJKK010000318.1:0-2599 GCA_963649855.1 Anaerovoracaceae bacterium | reverse complement strand
TTGCTATCCTTTGCCAGTTGTCTCTTACGGTTTCTGCAATTCTGAGAGCGTTTTCTTTTGCTTTTGACTTTTCAAGTCCGTAGTATTTTGCGCTGTCCATGACGAGCGAGAGTTCCTTTAGGTTGTTGTTTTCTGTGATGTTGAGAGAAAGTTGTTTTCCGCGTGGATTTGGGTTTACGTCAAACAGTGGAGAAAGTTTCCAACCTGTTTCTGTGAGGATGAAGTCGTGGTTTCTCAGATGGTCGTCTGTGTTTGATACGAGGACTGAGAAGAGTATTCTGTTCCATAGTTCTTCCAGGTCTTTTTCCGGCTGACAGCTGTAGCTTTTGATGAAGTCTGCGATTTCAAGATAACTTGAACCGTCTTCATGACTTGCTCCGTCAGTTTTTCCGAGTAGGGTGAGGGCAGAGGCATAGTGAATTCTTTTACAGGTTTTGCCGTCATATTTCCGGTCGAATCTTTTGGTGAGAAATGTGCTTCCTTTGTCTGAAAAGTTTTTTATCATGGTTTCTGGGACATTGAGGCCTGAAAGCCGGGCAAGGTCACTTGTTGTTTTTTCCCATGCTCCGATGTTGTAGTCATCGTGATTAGAAGGAAATTTTGCAATCCAGAGTTGTCCGTTTTCATCTTTTACGGTGGCTTTCGGTCGTGCTCCTCCGAGAGAAGAGCCAGGTTCTAAAAGAATCTCAAGCCACTTGTCGTTCTGTAATTCTGACTTTTCAAATTCCATTGAGGCATGTTCAAGTTTTCTCAGTGTTTCTAAGGGCGGAACGTTGTACAGGTCTGATTCTGTGATGAAGTTTTCTGAAGTTTCGTGTTTGAAGCGAAGCCCGCCCATCCTTGATTCATCGTTTATGCCGGTTAAGAAATCAAGTTCTGTTAAATCTCTTGCCTCTCGATTTTCCTTTTTTGCAAGGATTTCTTCTTTTCGTTTTAGAAGTTTTCTTCCCCAGCGGTCTGGAAGGCTGTCTGAGAGGAAGCCCCAGATTGCTTTATCCTGCGGAGCAAACTGTCGTCCTGGTGTGTTGTATAAATCCGGGTCTAACATGATGTAAGAAAAGTTGTTGAGCCAGTTTTCCGTGTATTCAAAGGAATAGACGTTTTTTCCTCTCATTGAAGAAGAGTAGAGTGTTCCTATCTGGTTTTCATTTTCCAGCCATGCGGCGTAGATTTTTACGGTGGTTTCCTCTTTCATTCGTTTTCCTTCTTTGTCTTTGGCGCACGCTTTTTAGGGAGCAGACATAAGTCCTGATACGTTCTGCCGAGTATGTCGTCTTTTGCCAGAAGTGTTACGTCATCTTTTAAGCCGAGAGCTTGCAAGACGGCTACATAGGCTCCGAAAGAAACAGACGGTTCTCCATTTTCGATTGACCATAGCGTTCCCCGGCTTATTCCAGCTCTTTCGGCGACAAGTTCTGTGGAGAGTTTTCTGCGAAGTCGGGCAAGTTTTATTTGTTCTCCGACTGTCCGTAAGGTTTTCATAACATAGGGTGATAAAATCATGGTCTTTTTTGCCATAATGTTTAATATTATAAACAGTCTGTTTTGATTGTCAAATGTATTGAACGTTATTGGCTATATTTGCTTTTTAATGACTTTTTGTAGAAGTTGCTCTATAATGCTGTTGTTGGTGTTTATCTGTGGCTGATACTGTAAATGATACTGTAAATGATACTGTAAATGATACTGTAAATTCGATTTTAAAGTTGATAAAGGAAAATCCTTTTATTTCTTATGACGAAATTGCAAAATCGCTAAAAAAATCGCGTGCTACAGTAAGCCGGCACATTGCTGAACTAAAAAAGCAGGGCATTCTTGAACGCATCGGCGCCGACAAAAATGGCAGGTGGCAGGTTAAGGCTGGAGAATAGAAAGCTTACATTTCCGTTGCTCACTGTTTAGTGCAAATTTCTTCCATTCTGTCGCAAAATTGTAGGATGTCCATTTCGTGATAAGGGTGATACATGTTGATTATTGAGATAAAGGGCACTTTGTCGTTGATTTCCTGAAAAGTTTTGCCGGATTTCCACTGATAGTAGGCGAGTGCCCAGCCAGCCCAGTATTCTTCTGAAAGACTTTCTCTCATTCCTTTTTTTTCTAAGGCTTTCAGATAGTCCTCTCTATTTTTACCTAAGATGTCAAATGCTATTTCAATTCCTGATTTTCCCCAGACAACAAAGGGGTCTCCTTCACCAAAGCGTCTTGAAAGTGGACTTTGTAAAAAGAGATTCATATATTTTTTTGCCGGAACATCAAAAAGGTTTATGGCTGCATCAAACATCAAGCCCAAATTCTCTTGTGCGGCTGGTAGATACTCTTTGTCGTAAGATTCTTTTGTCTGCATTTTATCTGCTCCTAGAGTTATATTCTCTTTTCTTTTGTTTTGTCTCTTCTTGAGTGATGCCTAAAAGTTTTATGAATCTTGCCTGTTGTTTGGCTTCCTGCTTTGCAATGAACTCGTCAAAATCTGTCGGGAAACTCCGTCCATCTTCTAGCTTCTTTATATATGTTGACCGGATTTTTGGTGAGATGAGAACAGGCATGTAGTGTTCCTGTAGTAAAATCATATTCATCATAAGTCGGGCAACTCTGCCGTTTC
>CAVJKK010000317.1:0-2608 GCA_963649855.1 Anaerovoracaceae bacterium | reverse complement strand
CATTTCTAAAGTACGCGAATACATCAACGCAAACGAAGCTTCTGCCGTAGAAACATATTTTATCGAAAAGGCAAAAAAACTTGCTGAAGATTCTTCTTCAAGAAATTTTGAATCTGCTTCAAAAGCTGCTTCTGCTAAATTCGTAAAAGTTCCTGCTTTCGCCCTCAACTATGCCAACTCTTCATTAATCGGAACAATGCCTTCCGAACTTCTTGCAATCTCAGGTGCTTCTACAAATGAAAACCTGCTTCAGACTGCATTTGCGCTCAAGGCTGACGCTGTTTCTGAACCGGTAGTTGCGGGAGACTCTGTCGTCGTAATCAAGGCTGCCGGAAATCAGAAAGACAACCTGACTGCAGACGCAAAAGAAAAAATCACTTCCACAATCGCTGACATGAACTCAAGCACCCTGCAGACAACCCTGCTTACAGGCAAAAAAGTTCACAACAACGTTGCTGAAGTTTTCTTCAATAAAATCATGAAAAACAACTAAAATTGACTGATTTTGTTCCGGGCTCGCTCAGAGCCGAAGAGCCCTGTCTGGTAAAAGCCGGTCAGGGCTTTTCTGTTTATTACAGGCAGAGATTTCTCTATTCAAAATACGCTCCGCAAAAGGCAATCTTGCAGACTGTTGAAAATCTGCCTGCACTACCGGAAACAGTTTACCTCTGCTTTTCGCCCTGCCTCTGTTACGGTCTGAACGAACTTTTTGAACGGATGGACGGCACTTCCGTGATAATTTGTGTGGAAGCAGATTCCGCCTTGAAAAAAATCGCAGAAGAAAAAATTGCAGACTTAAAGAAAAATCACCCGGAAACAAAAAACAGAATATTTTTGACCGCGCCCGACGGCATCGAAAAACTTGTAAAAAGCATTGGTCATTACAGACGCGTAGTCCCGGTAGAAATGAGCGGCGGAACTTTTTTTTACCGCGAACTGTACTTACAGGTTGCAGCATTTGTTCAAAATTACATTGCTTCATTCTGGAAAAACCGCATAACCCTTGTAAAATTCGGCAGAGTCTTCAGCAGAAACTTTTTCAAGAATTTAAGGCGGATTCCGTCCGCAAACTCTGTTCCCGTAAAATCAGCCATTTTTACACGCCCGATTATTGTTTTTGGCGCAGGGGAAAGCATTGAAGACTTTCTTGCACGCATACAGTCGCAGACGCTTTCAAAATGCACCCTGATTGCGGTAGACGCTGCCCTTCCCGCCCTATTAAAAAACAAGGTTGACCCGGATTTTGTAATCGCCGTTGAAGCCCAGCTTGCAATCGAAAAAGCCTACATCGGCACAAAAAAATCCAGAGCCGTGATAATCGGTGATCTGGCTTCCCGCCCGTCTGTTCTGCGCCATTCAGACAAAAAACTCTATTTTTACTCTGAATATGCGGAAAGCGCATTTTTGCAGGAGGCAGAAAAACAGCACATTCTCCCCGTAAAGCTTCCGCCACTGGGGTCTGTAGGGCTTGCCGCAGTTTACCTTGCCCTTTTAATGCGCTCTGATGATTCCGTTCCCGTATTTTTCACAGGTCTTGATTTTTCATATTCAGAAATTTTTACGCATGCACGCGGGACGCCTGCCCACACAAACCGCCTTATAAAAACAAATCACTTCAAAAAAGTCGAAAATTATGACGCCGCATTCAAGGCAGATGCAAAAAAAATCTGTTCGACCGGTACGGAAAATAAACTTCTGATTACTGACACAGCCCTAAGCAATTATGCAAACCTTTTCACTGCTTTTTTTGAGAAAATCCCGAATTTATTTGATGCAAGAAGCAAGGGACTGGACTTAAACCTTCCGCACGCGACAACGGTGCAGATTGATGAGTCGTGCAAAACTCTTGAGCCAAAAACAGCCGGTGAATACCTCTCTCTTTTTAGGCAGAAACAGGACGATTTTAATTCTGCAGAAGAAAAAATGCAGGACTTCCTCAAAGCACAAAAAACAGCATTGATGAGGATAAAAGAACTTTTAAGCAAAGGACAGAATGCGTGTCCGCCGCCGGCTCCGGATTTGCAGACGGAACTAGACAGTCTTCTGAGCGGACGCGAATATCTTTATCTGCATTTTCCGGACGGCTACAAATGCGACACGAAAGATTTGAGCTTTTTAAAGAGAGTCCGCAGCGAAATCGATTTTTTCTTAAAAGATTTAGAGTAAACTTTCAGATACTGGCGACTAGTCTTCTTTTTCCTTTAACACGGCAAGGAAGGCACTCTGCGGCAGTTCTACGTTGCCGACCATCTTCATTCGCTTTTTACCTTCCTTCTGTTTTTCAAGAAGCTTGCGTTTTCGCGTAATGTCGCCGCCATAACACTTTGCAAGGACGTCTTTCCGAACGGGATTTACCGTTTCGCGGGCAATAATCTGACTTCCGATTGCCCCCTGAATTGCAATTTTAAACTGCTGGCGGGAGATTTCATCTTTTAAGCGTTCGCAGACTTTTTTTGCCCTTGCAACCGCACCCGGTCTGTAGGCAAGGAACGAAAGGGCGTCAACCGGTTTTGAATTGATTAAAATATCAACTTTTACTAAATCCGTGGCACGATTATCAATCACTTCGTAATCAAAACTTGCGTAACCGCGGCTGTAACTTTTCAGG
>CAVJKK010000316.1:0-2609 GCA_963649855.1 Anaerovoracaceae bacterium | reverse complement strand
GTCTATTTCTTATGGGGGCTTTATGTCAAATACTTTCAAACTTGTTTTAAAAAACATTTTACGCGGAATTATTATCGCAATCGTTATTTTTGTTTGCTGGAAGATATGGGGATAAACAACAGATAATACGCGGCAACTTGTCGGAAAAATCGACAGGTTGTCTTTTTTTTCCTTTATCCCCTGAAAATCATATAAGCGTTAAAAGCGATTAACGCTAAACCTAAAATCAAAAACCAGTCTGTTCTCTTTTCCATTTTGACACCTCGGAGAAATGCATTATATTTGAGTATAAGAGGCTTTTTCAAGTCCCCGCAGGCTACTTAATCACAGTGATTAAGCGATTCCAGTCAACAAATCTCTGATGACTTTTGCCACTCCCCCTCATCATTTTACATATTCCTGACATTTCTTTTACCGGATTTTAACTTCTGTCTTTTATGTTTCTTCTGATGAAAAGTTTACAGGTTAAAAAAATGGCGTTTTCTCGCTCAATAATTTCTATTTTTGTTTCTTTTTTGTGCATCGCAGTCATGCTCTGTATTCCTACGGGTTTTGAAGGCGCAATTCAGTTTAAAGACGCGGTAAAGTGCAGGGCAAAAATCCTTGTAGTTGACAATTCGCGCTTTATCGACACTGGCTTAATCCGCACGGGGCAGCAGGTCTGCACGGTCAAATTTCTTTCGGGCAGGTTTAAGGGACGCACGGCGGAAGGCTGGAACATGCTCAACGGCTCGCTTTCCCAGGACAAGATTTTCCACCCCGGCGACACGGCTCAAGCTCTAGTTCAGTGGGATTATTTTGACGGTGTTGAAAAAGCAGGCAACGAAAACATCATTTCTGTAAACCTGATTGACCACTACCGCTTGCGTGGCGAACTCATCTTAGCGCTTGGTTTTGCGGCCTTTTTAATCCTTTTTGCGAGGGCGACCGGCGTTCGTTCAGTGCTTTCTTTTGTGCTCACGGTGCTTGCCCTCTGGAAAATCATAATTCCGCTTTACCTCAAAGGCGTTGACCCGATTCTTACCGGCTTAACTGGAACGGCGTTTTTAACCGTAATGATTATCGCTCTCGTCTACGGATTTGACCGCAGGCTTTTTTCTGCAGCGGGCGGCGCAATGCTTGGAATAATCTTCTGTGCCGTGCTTTCAATCGTCTGTACAAAGTGCCTCAAGATTCACGGAGCGGTGATGGCGTATTCGGAGAGTCTTTTGTATTCGGGCTTTCAGCATCTGAATTTGACGCGGATTTTCATGAGTGCAATCTGCATCGGGGCAAGCGGTTCGGTTATGGATTTGTCGGTGGACATCACATCCGCCGTGAACGAAGTCGTAAAAAAATGCCCGTCGATTACACGGTGGGAAGCGATAAAATCAGGGCTTGCAGTAGCGCGCGCCGCCATGGGAACGATGACCACGACGCTTCTCCTCGCATATTCAGGCACGTGCATCGCCCTTTTGATGACCTTCATGGCACAGGGAACACCAGTCTACAACATCCTGAACAACAATCAGGTAGCCGCCGAAATCATCAACACGGTAGCCGGAAGTTTCGGTCTTGCAGCCACCGCACCGTTTACGGCATTTCTGGCAGGCACGATTTTAGTTAAGAAACAGAAATAAGATTTTTATACTTATACGGGCGCATTTTTGCTTACGCAAAAACCGGGCTTTGCAGGGCTACGGCTTTCGCCTCCGACCAGCCGCTTTGCGTCTGTTTGCGCTGCGCGCACCCTTCCAATCCCTTGCGCAGAAAAAATTGACTGTTTGCTTTTTTTTTTGTATAGTAAGACAACTGCCGTACGGCAGAAAAAAATTCATCTGTAAGGGAGAAGTTTTTGATATGAAAGAGTTTTTCAAAGGCTTTATCAAAACTGCTATTGTTCTGGTTATTTTAGGTTGTGCTGTTGCCGGTGGTGTAATTGGCAATGGCGTTAGTTACGACAACCCTGGATTTGTGGTTCTTGGACTTATTGCAGGTTTAGTTGCCGGCATCGTTATTTCTACAACCATATTCGGGCTTGCACTTGTCATCATTTCGATTGATGATAATCTTGAAATTCTTAAGAATAAACTTGTTCCAGATGTTGAACAGTTGAAAAATACAAGTGAGCCAGCGGTAAGTACAGAAAAATCAGATGTAGTAAAGACAGAAGAAACAAGCAAGTCTTCTGTCAAAAAAACTTCTGCTGAATCATCTGCAAAAAAAGAACTTTCAGACGATGTTGCCCCTAAAATTGTTCCTCCAAAAAGCTGGGTTTGTACAAAATGCGGTGCATCAAATCCGATTGGCGCAATGCTCTGTCAGTCTTGCGGACACTAAGATAAAAGTGCAGCTTTAAGAAGTCCCTCTCGCGGTGTTTTAGAAAAAGCAAAACGCCGTGCAGAGGGATTTTTTTTGTCTGTTAAAAAAATCCTCAAAATGTTAAGATTTACGGGCTTAATATCGGGTTTTTGAAGTACTATGAAAAATGTCAAATAGCCGTAGCCGTGACATGTTTATTTGAAGTAATTTAGCCTGAATGTCGAGTTTTTGAGCTTATATAAATCATTCATAAAAAAGGCGTAGGGAGGGGCTGGCACAAACAGAGCTAGGCATACTTGCCTCCTCTG
>CAVJKK010000315.1:0-2632 GCA_963649855.1 Anaerovoracaceae bacterium | reverse complement strand
CCGATTGAGCTTGTCGAAATCAAGCGTATATTAAATCTGGTGGTTACTGCGCTTCACTTGTGCCTTCGGGCGACGGGCTCAACCACCGTGTTTCCCTGCGCCAGTTTACACAGCATTTCAAAAACTCGACATTCAGCCTTATATTTTTCTATTGAGAACCCCATCTGCTACTTTAAACTTATAACAAAATATTGTATCTTTCAAAAATCAGAGGACGCATGTCTTCACAGTTTTATTTTAGGAGTATTTATATGCCCGACGGGTCGATACCCTTATTAGTTTCAGTTTTAGTTTTAATTGCTTTTTCCGCTTTCTTTTCTGCGACGGAAACCGCATTCACCTGTGCAAGCAGAATCAAACTCAAATCGCTTTGTGCCAATGGTAACAAACGCGCCGGAAAAGTCCTTTTTCTTTCCGAAAATTCCTACGACAAACTTTTAAGTACAATCTTAATCGGCAACAACATTGTAAACCTTTCTGCCTCAACAATCTGTGCAGTTCTGTTTGCAAAACTTCTTGTTCACTCTCAGGTCAATTCTTCCGTTGTTTCAACTGTAGTAATCACGCTTGTTGTCCTTATCTTTGGCGAAATCACCCCGAAATACATCGGAAAAGCCTGCGCCGAAAAGTTTGCAATGCTCGTCTATCCGTTAATTTCCGCTCTTATCGTCATTTTTTATCCGCTGAACTTTCTTTTCTCATGCTGGAAGAAATTCATCGTAAGACTTTTTAAGTTTGACTCAAAAGACGTCATCACCGAAGAAGAACTTATTACGATGGTGGAAGAAGCCCAGGAAGACGGCACGATTAAAGAACACGAAAAGGCACTCATCCGTTCGGTAATTGAATTTGACGACCTCGACGCCGACGACATAATCGTTCCCCGCGTGAACATCTGCGCGGTTGAACAGAAGGCTCCGCTTGAAGAAATCAAACAGAAATTTGAAGAATCCGGATTTTCACGTCTGCCGGTTTACGACACGGAAATTGACTCCATCACGGGAATTATCCACGAAAAAGACTTTTATAAAATCTACAGTACGGAAAAAACACTGGAAAGCATCGTGCAAAAGCCGTTCTTTTCGACCGGAAAGACAAAGATTTCAAAACTGTTCCGCCAGATGCAGAAAGAAAGAAACCACATGGCAATCATCCTTGATGAATACGGTGGAACTGCTGGTCTTGTAACGATGGAAGATATTCTTGAAGAACTCGTGGGCGAAATTTACGACGAACACGACAGCGAAGTTGAATGTATAAAACCGTGCGCTGAAAACGCCTTCCTCGTAAACGGCGAAACTCCGCTTTACAAACTTTTCAAGTTCTTTGACCTGAAGGAAGATGATTCGGCAAAATCAAATACGGTAAGCGGCTGGATAATAGAAACGCTGGGCGACTTCCCGGAAAAGGGGAGAAAAATTGTCTGTCAGGATAAAGTTGAATTTGAAATTCTAGAAACGGACAAAAACACAATCCGCAGCGTAAAAGCCGTAAAGATGTAACAGCGCGACCTCCTGTCGCGGTCCAGGAAATGCGCAGCATTTCTTGCGGGGACTTCAGTCTTTAGCGACTTCCCTGTCGCCAATTTGTTTTAATGTCAAACAGCCCCACGCCTTAAGACTTTTTATTTTTCTTCTGTAATCTTTGCCGGTTCTGCTTTTTTCGTAAGTTTAATGCGCAGAAAGCAGAGTCCTGCAAACACTACGGCAACGGCAAGCATCACCGGAACGACCGGAACAACTGCAGCCGAACCTTTTTTTACGAGGTATTCTTTCAATAAATCGAGTGCCTGGTAAACCGTAAAGAATCCGAAGCCCGTAAACAGGACAAACGAAATTACCTTGAGGATTCCGTCCGGAGCTTTTGTCTTTAAAAGATAGCCGACGAGCATACCGATAATGTCTGCCGCAAAAAATCCGATTACACACGCGCCCCAGATAAGAACTGCCTGACTCAAGCCATAGTTTGCGCCGAACGTAACCGCCGTAAGCTGAGTTTTGTCACCGAGTTCCGCAATAAAGAAAGTGCAGAAAACTGCCAGCGGAGCAAATTTGATCTTACTGTTTCCAGCCTCTTCTTCGTCATCGTCGTCCGGACCTAAAGTTGTAACCGCAAAATAGATGAACGCTGCTGCCGCAACAAATTTAACTGCCCACAGAAAAGAATTCAAAATCTGATTGAGCGCACCACCGACAAAAACTGCCGCACCGTTAAGAATGATAACCGCAACAAGCGTTCCGAGAATAATATCGCGGATTTTGTACTTGCTCGTCATTCCAACCAGCAGAAGCTGTGTTTTGTCACCAAATTCTGCAACAAAGTCTGTCACCATGACCGTCAGAAACATTGCTACGAGGTTTTGTTCCATAAATGAACTCCTGAAAAGTTTGTAGCGCAAACCATAAAAAATTTTGAGCAAAAAAAATGACCTGCACATCTGCACAGGTCAAATTTATACGACACATGCACAGAAAGTCCTTTTTTCTGCACATGAGTCTCGCAAATTAAAGAAAGCCAGGTAAAACCAGTATGTTGACTTTCTACTTAAATCAAGTCTGCTACTCCCTCACGGGTGAGTTGAATATAGCAGAATCGCGCTTGTTAGGTGAATTTAAAAAGTATTAGCGTAAAG
>CAVJKK010000314.1:0-2633 GCA_963649855.1 Anaerovoracaceae bacterium | reverse complement strand
GAACAATGGTTTTGCACCGCAGCAGCAGTCTTACCAGCCACCGGTTGAATCACCTTCTTTTGGCGGAAACGGCGGCGGATATTCAGAAGATATTCCGTTTTAGTGTTTTACCTTAAAAACTATTTTTTAGGAGACTTAATATGTCAGACGAAGTAACAACTAACGAAGTTGAACAGAAAGTAAACGTAACAGATACACAGGGCGCTTCAGACGGTCGCGAAGGCGAAGAAAAAGGCGCACGCAGAGGCAAGAAATTCTTCCGCAAGAAGGTTTGCCGTTTCTGCGCTAACAAAGCAAAGATTGACTACAAAGATGCAGACGGTCTTAAACGCTTTACAACAGAACGCGGTAAGATTCTTCCACGCCGCATTACTGGTACATGTGCAAAACACCAGCGCGAAGTTGCCCTCGCAATCAAACGTGCTCGCGCTATCTGTCTGCTTCCATTCGTTGCAGAATAAAATTTAACCTTAAGGCGACGATCCAACTCCTGGTGACGCCGCCTTGTAAAATATCAAGAGGAGCTTGAAAATGAAAGTTATTCTTAATGAAGACGTAAAACATCTCGGTGAAATGGGAGATGTTAAAAATGTTGCCAACGGTTATGCCCGCAACTTCCTTTTTCCGCACATGTTTGCTGTTCCGTACAATGCAGAAACTGTAGCTTACTTTGAAAGCCGCAAGGCAGAAATTGAAGCACGCAAGGAAGCTAAACGCAAGGATGCTGCAAGCCTCAAAGACAAGCTTGAAGCAACACTCGTTGACCTTACAGTACCGGCAGCTGCTAACGGCAAACTTTATGGTGCAGTTACAAGCCAGACTGTTGCTGACTACCTTAACAAGAACGGCTTTGAAATCGAACGCAAACGCATCGAAATTCAGGGCGTTACAATCAAGAGTGTTGGTCACTACTCAGCAGTCGTACATCTTTACGAAGCAACAAACGCTGAAGTTAAAATCTCTGTAAAGGGACAGACAACTGATGCTAAGGCTGTAGAAGTTTCTGCAAAAGCAGAAGAAGCTCCAGCTGAAAGTGCTGAAACTCCGGCAGAAGAAAAAGCTGAATAAGTTTTTATCTGCAGGAAAATAAAAAGCCGGAAGAATTTCCGGCTTTTTTTGTCTATAATTAAAATGTAAAATGCGTCAGGGAGAAGAAAAATGGACGACAGATTAAAAGATTCAGTTCCACCGCACAATCTGGATGCAGAAGTTGCAACGCTCGGTGCAATGCTGCTTGACTGGTCGAGCATTCAGGAAGTTGTGACGATTTTACAGCCGGAACATTTTTATTCCCAGCAGAACCAGCTCATTTACGAAACGCTGATAAAACTTTTTGGAATGGGAATCACCGGCGATTTTCTGACGCTGACAAACGAGCTTACAAAAAACAATCTGCTCGAAAAGGCTGGGGGAGCGGCGTACATTGCGTCTTTGACGGATTCCGTTCCTTCGGCGGCTAACATTGAATATTATGCGCACGTTGTTCTTGACCGGGCGACAAGGCGCAGTCTGATAAAAATTTCTTCGGAAATAAAGTCTTCGGCTTTTGACGAATCCCGTGAAAGCCGTGCCATTCTTGAAGATGCGGAAAAAAAGATTTTTGCCCTTACGGACATGGGACAGACGATTGCAATTCACGACATGCATGAAGTCGTTCCGCGTACTACGGAAATCATTCAGCAGCACTACCACAATCACGACACTTATTCGGGAATTCCGTGCGGGTTTACGCGCCTTGACAGCATGACGAGCGGTTTCCAGAACAGTGAACTGAGCATCATCGGCGCGCGTCCTTCCATGGGTAAGACGGCGATGGCACTTTCGATGATGGAAAACATCGCGATTGACCAGAAGATTCCGTGCGGTTTTTTCTCGCTTGAGATGTCGTATGAACAGATTGGTCAGCGTCTACTGTCCCAGGTGAGCAGAATTCCGGGACACAAAATCCGTTCAGGCATGATGAAACTCGATGACCTTCAGAAGATAAATGATGCGGCAGGCAGGGTTTTTGACTCTCCGCTCTACATTGTTGACACTCCGAACATGCAGCTGCTTGACCTGCGTGCCATGGCGCGGCGTATGGTTCAGTCTAAGGGCGTAAAGATCATTTTCATCGACTATATCGGTTTGATTTCGACCCAGAACAGTTCAGCTCCGGTTTATGAGCAGGTAAGTGAGATTTCAAAATCCCTGAAAAGCCTTGCGCGCGAACTTAACATTCCGGTCGTTGCGTTGTGTCAGGTTGCCCGTGATGCGGAAGGAAATGAGCCGACTCTTGCCCAGCTGCGCGGTTCAGGTTCCATTGAACAGGATGCGGACGTGGTAATGTTCATTCACCGTGAACGAAAGAAGACTGAAGAAGGTGAAAAAGATCCGGTTCAGGACGCAAAGCTGATTGTTGCAAAACAGCGCAACGGTCCGATCGGCGACGTAAACCTTCTTTTCTTAAGCTCATACACCAAGTTTGAAAACAAGGCTGCAGAAGGAGAATAGCATGACAAACGAAGAAAGAGCCCTTAAGGCAAGCGAACTCAAGGCAACAGGAAAATGCAACTGCTGCCAGGCTGTGTTAAAAGTTTACGAAGACAAAATCAATGTTGATGACGCTTCGCTGATGACACTCGGTGCCGGAT
>CAVJKK010000313.1:0-2634 GCA_963649855.1 Anaerovoracaceae bacterium | reverse complement strand
CGTTGATGGTGGGGGCAATTTGGTCGCCAGAACAAAACAAGGCGGGTTTTTGTGAAAAATGCCATCTGAAAAGTACGTATTTTTGTGATGAAACGCTTCGAAAAACCATGGGTTTTTGTGATGGCCCCATTAAATAAGGGCTTTTCGTCGGGAAAACGGTCGTTAGTGCCTTCTTAATCAGATCCTCGATATTGCGACGAGCTCTGCTTGACATTAGGCAATGAGCTCGCAGATTTTTCTCTTAGTTCGCCATTTTGGTGCAAAAGAAATGAGGCTTATGGTGGCATGCGCTTTTGGATTTGTTTCTAGAAGGCGCTTTGCTCACGGATACCTGAAATGCTTGAACGTCGTCGGCATCGTAAGAAAACGATGTTTTTACACAAACTTCGAAAAATTATGAATTCGTGTAAAAACATCTAAAACCATCGTGGTGGTGGGGGCTTTGTGATCTTATATGCCCGATTCTTTATGCAAGACGCCTTTTAAGGGATGTCACAATGAATGTCACAATGGATGTCACGATAAAAAATGAGACTGCAGGGCGTCTCCGCAAGATGGCTTATGTACCAAGAAGCCAGTCTGATGCCCGGCTTTTCAAAGAAAGACGGAATTCCTGCTTCGCTTCTGGGACTCGCCGTTCCTTGGAACAGTCCAATTTGTAAAAACTAGAAAAATTACGAGTTTTTACAAATTCGGCATCTCAAACCTTCGAAACTACCTGATTTCCAATGAATTAAAATACCAACCTTTTAATAGATGAAATTACCCACTTTTTAAGAAGGAAAAGTAATAAAACATCGGCATTTTGATTTTTTACACGTCGGTTTTTAAGGCAAGAAATCTAATGCGTTTTTATAGGACATCCAAAAAGGATGCTTTCTTGCCCTTGATTGGCTTGCTTTTCGAAGGACCATTCTGAGCCTTTCGCGACACCTGTAGCCTGCGAACCCGATTTTCAATCCTTCAGCAGATTAACCGGGACGATGTGAATGCCGTTCTCCAAGGTTTTCGCATCCCCCGCGGCCGTAAGGATCATGGAGAAAGAAGGGGCTTTTTGATTGGAAGAGGCGATTTTCGCCTTTAGGTTCTCTAAGGTCGCGACGCCGTGAGCGACTTGCTCTTCCCCACCTAGCTTTATCTCGACCAAGGCGTATTCCCCGTTCTCTAGATGAATCACGGCGTCGCACTCAAGTCCGTTGGCGTCGCGGTAGTGGCGGAGCTCTCCACCAAGGCAGCTCGCGTAGATCGAGAGCTCCTTCACCGCGAAATCCTCGAAGAAGAGCCCGAAGGTGTGGGGGTCGTTCAAAAGATCGGCGGGCGATATCTTCAATGCGTTGGCGGCGATCGAGGTATCCACGAAGTGCCTCGTTGGGGTGGAGGTAACCGCTACTTTGCTACGGAAATTGGGGTTCCAAGCCTCCATGTCCTGGAGGATATAGAGGTCCTTGAGGGCCTCAAGATATTCGTCGAAGGTGCTTTCGCTGAGCCTGCGGTCCTCGTGGTCGTTGATGTCGTTGATGATGAGGCCTCTCCTTGCCTCGGTGGAGATGTTTCTCGCATAGCTTCTTAGGATCATGCGCAGGATCTCCGACTTCTTCTCGCGGAACTTCTTGTTCCTCGAATTCTCGAAATCGAAGAGGGTCTTGCAGTAATTTTTGGTGATCTTCAGGGCCCTTTCCCTGTTCTCCACCAAAGACAAAGGCCAGCCGCCGCGGCAGATATAGAAAGCGGTGTCCTGGAGGTAATAGCCCTCGTTCGCGTAGAAGACTTTCTTTTGGCCGCCAAAGAGAGAGGAAAGAGAAACCGCCCCTTTCGATTCCTGGGATTCGAAAAGCGACATCGAGCGCATGGGCAGGGTCACTATCCTGCCTGAGCCGGTATGGTAGATCTCCTCTTTGTCAGCGGGGGTGGAACTCCCCGTGAAGATGAACTGCCCGAATTTGTCCTCCCTGCGATCGACCTCGCTGCGGGCGCAGTTCCATAGGTCCGGCACGTTCTGCCACTCGTCGATGAGACGCGGGGATTCTCCGATGAGGATAGACTCGGGGCTGCTTTGGACGAGCTCGATCTTCGCCTTCGTGTCCAAAGCGTAGCTGCTTTTAGCGAAGCGGGCGCAGGTCGTGGTCTTGCCGCACCACTTAGGTCCGGCGACAACTACGACTCCAGAGGTGTCCAAAGCTTCTTCGATCTCTTTCTCGATGTATCTCTTCAAATAGGCCATAGGATTCCTCTTTTCTAAGCAAATTGTAAGCCATCCCGTTTTCATCTACAAGGTTTTTTACCCTCTTTTTAATACTTGAAAATACCAATTTTTTAATAGATGAAATTACCCACTTTTTAAGGAGGAAAAGCAATAAACCATCGGCATTTTGATTTTTTACCCGTTTATTTTTAAAGCAAAAAAATAAATGCGCGTTTTAATGGCTATCAAAAAGGACGATTTCTAGCCCTTGATTGGCTTGCTTTTCAAGGGACCTTTTAAGCCTTTCACGACACCCGTAGCTTGTGAAGAAGCGGGGCGTTCATTCTTCCTGCGCCAGCGCGTAGATATCGTTCAGGCTGATGAGGTTATAGTCTTCCTTGTCTTTTATATCGAACCCGTTTTTCGAGACGAAGCCCAGTTTGTGGTAAGGG
>CAVJKK010000312.1:0-2640 GCA_963649855.1 Anaerovoracaceae bacterium | reverse complement strand
GTTCGAAGCTCAGATCTACGTTCTTTCAAAGGAAGAAGGTGGACGTCACTCACCATTCTTCTCTGGTTACCGCCCGCAGTTCTACTTCCGTACAACAGATATCACAGGTACTGTTGAACTCGAAGCTGGAACAGACATGGTAAAACCAGGTGACAACGTAAAGATCATCGGTGAACTTATTCACCCAATCGCTATGGATGAAGGTCTTAAACTCGCTATCCGTGAAGGCGGTCGCACAATCGCTTCTGGACAGGTTACAAAAATCATCGAATAGTTAATGTGATTGATGGTGTGGTGATTTTTAGTTTTTTGCTGAAAAGTCACCACACTTCATCATTGGAGTGAATAAATGGCTAACGGAAAAATTCGTGTTAGACTTCGTGCTTTTGATGTAGAACTTATCGATCAGAGCGCAAAATCAATCGTGCAGACAGTGCAGAAGGCAGGAGCAAAAGTTTCTGGACCTATCCCACTTCCTACAAGAATCAATAAGGTAACGGTTCTTCGTTCACCACACGTAAACAAAAAGTCACGTGAACAGTTTGAAATGAGAACACACAAACGCCTTATCGACATCCTGAATCCGACATCTGATGTAATGGATTCATTGATGAAGCTTGAATTGCCTGCAGGTGTAGATGTAGAAATTAAACAGTAAGAGCTAAGCTGCGTCGCAGTAAAGTCTTATTGAAAAAACGGTAACGGTCCCTTGGATCAGGGATGGCGGCCGACGAGAAGAAGACGTAAGTTTTCTTCTATAGGAGACATATCAGAATGAAAGGTCTGATTGCAAAAAAAGTAGGAATGACACAGGTATTCGACAGTAACGGCGAACTGACACCAGTAACCGTGATCCATGTAGAACCGAATACAGTTGTTGCTACAAAATCAAAGGAAGCTAACGGCTATGATGCTGTAGTGCTCGGTCTTGAAGATGTTAAAGAATCAAAGATCAGCAAAGCATACAAAGGTCAGTTTCCAGAAAACGTATCGCCAAAACGTCATTTGAAAGAATTCAGAGAATTCGAACAGGAAGTAAAAGTTGGCGATCAGATTGGACTTGAGTTGTTTGAATCAACATCTTATCTCGATGTTACGGCAACTTCAAAAGGTAAAGGATTCCAGGGCGTTATGAAACGCTGGGGCTTCCATGGTGGACGCGCTACTCACGGTTCTAAATTCCATCGTGAAGCCGGTGGTACAGGAAACTGTACGACACCTGGACACAGTCTTAAAAACGTTAAGATGCCAGGACGCATGGGATTTGATCGCGTAACGGTTCAGAACCTTAAGATTGTTAAAATCGATCCTGAGCTCAAAGTTATTATGGTTCGTGGTGCTGTTCCAGGAGTTAAGAATTGCACTCTTATCATCAAGTCTGCAGTAAAGAAGTAATCCGGAGGAAATGAGAAATGGATAAGAAAGTTTTTTCAACCGATGGTAAAGAACTGCGCACAATTACGCTTGATGATAGCATTTTCGGACTCCCAGTTAATGAAGATGTTATTTACTATGCCATCAATAACGAATTAGCAAATAAACGTGTTGGAACAGCTTGTACAAAAACTCGCTCAGAAGTACACGGATCAAATGCTAAACCATACAAACAGAAGGGAACTGGTCACGCTCGTCGTGGTGATAAAAAATCTCCAATCAATGTTGGCGGTGGTACAATTTTTGGACCAAAACCACGTGATTTCGGTTTTGAACTCCCTAAAAAGGTAAAGCGCCTTGCTATGAAATCAATTCTGAGCCTTCAGGCACAGAGCGACAGACTTACTGTTGTTGAAGATTTCACTGTTGAAAGCGGAAAAACAAAAGACCTGGTTAAAGTTCTTAACAATTTTGCTAAGGATGAACGCACAGTTATTATTCTTAAAGATGATGATGCGAAAATCAAACAGGCTGGACGCAATCTCCACAATGTTTATTTCCTGTCATTCAACCGCCTTCGTGCACACGATCTTTTCTACGGAAGAAAAGTTATCCTGCTCGAATCAGCAGCAAAGAATCTTTCAGAATTCTATAAAGAAGAGGAGGCTAAATAATGACTGATATTCTTATTGAGCCAGTACTGTCTGAAAAAGCAACAGCTTTGCGTGAAGAAGGAAAGTACACATTCAAAGTACGTCCTGATGCTACAAAGACACAGATTAAAGAAGCAGTATCAAAACTCTTCAATGTTACAGTCGTAAAAATTACTACTGTAAATGTTCTCGGTAAAGTTAAAAGGGTTCGTGGTAAACCTGGAAAAACAGCCGACTGGAAAAAGGCAATTGTTCGCCTCGCTCCAGGAGAAACAATTAAGGTATTCGAGGGCGTTTAAGCCTTCGTTAAATTAAGGGGAACCAGATGGCTCTTAAAGTTTTTAAACCATATACTGCAGGTACTCGTACCCGCATTGATTTGGTAAGAGAAGAACTGACAACCGATAAACCCGAAAAAAGTCTGGTATCAGGTCTTAAGTCAAACGGTGGACGTGGTCAGGGTGGACGTATTTCTGTACGTCATCAGGGCGGCGGACACAAAAGAAAGTATCGCGTAATTGATTTCAAACGCAATAAGCACGGTATTCCTGGAACCGTAAAAACAATTGAATACGATCCAAACCGCAGTGCTAATATTGCCTTGATTTATTAT
>CAVJKK010000311.1:0-2651 GCA_963649855.1 Anaerovoracaceae bacterium | reverse complement strand
AAGATACTTCCTGTGACCCAATCTAAATACATTCAGTTAACGGAGGATAAACAAATGGCTGTATATTCGGACCAGCATATGCACTCGCTTCACAGCTTCGATTCAAAGGCAAAAATGACGGACATGGCTGATGCTGCGATTAAAAATAAACTCTCTCATATCACTTTCACGGAGCACGTGGATTTTGATTTTCCGGAATCGGAAGAAACTCCCAAGGGAGCCTTTGAATGCAATATCGACTCATATCTTTACGATCTTCTGTGCCTGCGCGAAAAATACGGAAACGACCTTGCTGTCGGTTTCGGGGTCGAGATTGGCTTGAAAGAATCCGCTGTAAGCAAAAATAAAAATCTTGTTTCTTCCTATGATTTCGATCTTGTAATCGCCTCGCAACATCTTCTAAACAATACAGATACCTATGATAAAAAGTGTTTTGAAGGTTTGACGGACAAGCAGGCCATAAGCGGATACTTTGAAGAAATGTCAAAAAACATCAAATCTTTCAACAATTTCGATGTGCTCGGGCATATGGATTACATCGTAAGAACTGTTCCCGGCGGAGAAGGCGTATATAAACCTTCCGATTATCTTGACTACATAGATGAAATTCTTTTATACCTTATTGACAATCAAAAAAGTCTTGAAATCAACACATCCGCGCTTGCCAAGGGATTTAAGAATCCGAATCCCCATACGGATATTGTAAAAAGGTATAAAGAAAAAGGCGGTGAGCTCATCACAATCGGTTCAGACGCCCATTCTCCCGAAAACGTCGGCGGCAATTTTAACATTGCAAATGATATCTTGATTAATAACGGTTTTAAGTATATGACGGTTTACTGTAAAAGAGAGCCTCAAATGTTAAAGTTGTAAAGGGCATGAAAATATTTCCGAGGTTAAGACATAATTTACATGCAAACTTGTAATCATGCTTTGACTTTTAAACCTTTATAATCATAAAAGCCGCTCATTGAGCGGCTTTTACTTAGGAGTAAAGAAATGTTTTTATTCTTGAGACTCTTGGTTTGTCTCTGCTAACTATAATAGTTAGCTTGTGCTAACTTGTCAAGCATTTTTTTTGAAAAATTTTACACGACTGTATCTGCACTTTTAAAAACCTCAGTGCTTACTGCCTCCGTGCTCACGCTTTCCTGCTCTTCCGGATTTGAAAAATTCAGAATCCCCTTTTTATTTTTCTTAAGTATTCAACCGAATCCTTTATTATTTCGACTGCCCTTTCAACCTCGGAAGGCGTATTGTCCGCGCCGAGTGAAAATCTTACCGAACTTCTGATTCTTTCATTTGAAAGTCCGATTGCTTTAAGCACGTGTGAAGGCTTGTCGTCAATTAACGTACAGGCAGAACCCGAAGACGCGCAAAGTCCTTTAATATCAAGCTGAATCAAGAGAGACGAACCCTCAACACCCTCAAAAGACACATTTACAAATCCGGGCAGAGAATTTGGAATTTCATTGTTACATTCAATTCCTTCAATATTTTCTTTAAGTCCGTTTCCAAAACTTTCCGTAAGTTCTTTTACATATTGAAGATTCTCTTTTCTCCTGGAAAAAGAAACTTCTACGGCATCTTTAAGTCCCAAAAGTCCTATTACATTTTCGGTTCCGGCTCTTAAACCGTATTCCTGACTGCCTCCGTGAATAAGGCTTTCTATCCTTGTTCCGCGCTTTACGTATAAAAAGCCCGTTCCCTTCGGTCCGCCGATTTTATGTCCCGAAGCGCTCAGTAAGTCAATACCGAGCTTTGACGGATTAATATCAAGTTTTCCGAAGGCCTGAACGGCATCGGTATGAAAATAAACATTTCTTTCTTTTGAAAGCTTTCCGATTTCCTCTATCGGCTGAATCGTGCCGAGCTCATTGTTTACACTCATCACGGAAATTAAAACCGTATCACTGCAGATTGCGCGCTCTATCTTGCTGACATCGATTATTCCGTTTGATTCAGGTTCTATGTACGTGACTCTGAAGCCCTCTTTTTTAAGATACTCCGCACTTTCGAGTACTGCCTTGTGTTCAAAGGAAGTCGTGATAAGGTGACGTCCTTTGTCTTTGTTTGCCTTCATCACACCGACAAGAGCAAGATTATCCGCTTCAGAACCCCCGCTTGTAAAGATAATTTCTTTTTCATAGGCTTTAAGGACTTTTGCTACGGCACTTCTTGCCTCGTTAACGATTCTTTTTGCAAAAACGCCTTCCGAATAGACTGCCGAGGGATTCCCATAGCAGGTTTTTGCGGTTTCAAGCATATCCTTAAGTATGCTTTCGTCTATCGGAGTTGTTGCTGCGTGATCGAAATAAATTCTGTCATCCATAAAGTAAGACCTCGTAAAAAAATGAAAAAACGGCGTTACCTGTAACGATAACACCGTTTCAATACTTTTAACAGATTTATTTGAGCGAAAGTAAAAACTCCTCAATTCTGTCAAGTCCCTTAGCAATCTGTTCAATGCTGATTGCATAGGAAAGACGGATATGAGTCGGAAAACCGAAATCCGCACAGGGAATAACGGCAACCGCATAGTCGTTTAACAGACACTCGGAAAGCTTTAAAGCAGTTTCGAGCTTTTCGCCCTTGTAGGATTTCTTAAGGGCTTCGGACATATCGATGAATACATAGAAAGCACCCTCAGG
>CAVJKK010000310.1:0-2670 GCA_963649855.1 Anaerovoracaceae bacterium | reverse complement strand
CAGCGATGGTTTTGTTCCGTCGGTAAAAGGTGCAGTTCCCGTTACGGTAAAAATCCGCACGGGCTGGGATTCCGCCCACATAACGTACAAAGAATGTGCGCAGGCTGCAATTGAAGCAGGCGCAAAGGCAATCGCGCTGCATGGAAGAACGACCGCCCAGGGTTACGGCGGAAATGCAGACTGGAATGCAATCAGGGAATTAGTTGAATTTGTTGATGGAAGAATTCCTGTTTTTGGCAACGGTGACGTAAAAACTCCCGAAGATGCACAGAAAATGTTTCTGGAAACAAAGTGCGACGGAATCATGATTGGACGCGCCGCTCAGGGAAATCCTTTTATTTTTAAGCGGGTGCGCGAGTTTCTGACGACAGGCAAGGTTTCTGAAATTCCGATGAAAGAAAGCCTTGAAATGGGCTTTAAGGAAATGCAGCTCTTGATAGAAGCCGTCGGTGAAAAGGCGGCGTGCATGAAAATGCGCGGAAGGTTCAGCAATTACATACGAGGTTTTGACAGAGCAAAGGAACTTCGTTTAAAAGTGATTCAGTGTTCGACGAAAAAAGAATTTGAAGAAGTGCTGGGCGGATTTGCCGTCAGCGGCATGCACCCGTAATATGCGGATTTGAATTCTTGTAAATTCTTTTTTTTAATTTTACAATAAAGGGCATGGGGATTTTTTCATTTTTAACAGACATTTTTGAATCGATTTTTATGTCCTCGTCCCCGGAAGTTAAGAAAAAACAGGCTCTGCACAAGATTGAATCTGAACTTAAGGCACTTCCTTCCAGCATCTATAAAAACGGTTTTTTACAGCCGAATTTTGCAGAGCTTTTCAGAATCCTTTTTGAAAATTCCAAAATCATTGATGACCTTTTTATGCAGACGATTGGCGGCGCGGACGTAAAGCGCAGCAATTTTTACGAAAGTCAGCTTCTGCTCACGGGCTTTTCCGGCACCGATCAGGAAAAACTCGAAACCCTGAACCTTGAACACCGCAAGCAGGAAGTCCTTGAATCCGATATGCAGATGAACCGCGTTTTTGAAAAACAAAGGCACACTCTGGAATTCCTCTTAAAAGAACTCAATTCCCCGGAATTCATAAAAATTGACGAAGTGATTGCCGGCTTACAGCAACTCAAGGATTTCTGCAAATTCAACTTTTTCAGCATCATTCACAATTTTGACCCGAACTATTCCGGCGTGATTGCCGACACAAAACCGGATTTTTTAGCCTGCGTTCCTGATGTCATGCTGAATTATTTTCAGGATTTTTATTATCTGACAGGACAATTCAAGATTACTTCGGGGCTTGCACACGCGGTGGTTGCGGTTGCCCAGATTCACTACGGAAGGCAGCCTCTGCCGGAAGAACAGGCAGCAAAATACACGGATGCGCTCAAGAAAATAAATTCAATTCTGTCAAAACATCTTACGCCGGCGGTTTTGTTGAAGATAATCCGCCTTGCAAAGCATGACCCGGACTTTAATCCTGCGGTGGCAAACTACAAGGCAAACGCACGGCAGAAATTTGCGAATTTCTTAAAGGAAAAATTCGTTTCTGACGAGTCGCGGATCAAGGCGGAGATAAAAGACCGGACGATTTCTGCGGATGTCCGCAATCTTTTTGAAAACATTCCTCTTGAAGAAATAAAAGGCTATAATTCAGAAAACAGCGAACTGATTCACGCAAACTGCACAAAATCTTACATCTGGCTTACTCCGCTGCAGGTTGAAAAGACTTTCATTCATCATTTTTATTCAGAGCCGGTAAAAAACCTTGTAAACGACATTGTAATTGAAGGATTTTTTGAAAATTCAGCGGTAAAGACATCTTTTTCGTCGGCGGTTTATGCGTGCGATGAAGGAATCAAGGAATTTACGGAATTTGAAGATTCATTCTTAAAAGACGGAAAAAACGATCAGGCAATTATCGATGGTTTTATCAGAGACGGAAGGCGCGATGCCGATTTTATAAAAAAACTGGAAGTGACGGTTGACGGAATAAACGATCAGGCTCACAAACTCGTTCAGGATGTTGCAACGCAATTTTTTGAACTTTTTAAGCACATCAGCGAGCTATTTGTAGATTCAAAAAAGCCGAAACCGGACATTTGTTCAAACATAAAGGTTCTGTTTGGTTCTTCAAGAAACCGGGAAAATACCAGCAAACTTGAAACCAGTCTGGACAAATGGGCAATCTTCCTTGATATAATGAAAAACTATGCCATAATCGGGGAGGTGGAACGAAAATGAGCGACATAGCAAATCTTGCGGGCGGAATGCCTGAAGTCAATTCAGAATACAGCGAAATTGTAGGTCAGTACGAAAAAAAGATTTACGACTTAAAGCAGCTCCTTGAAATTTCGCGTTCCCTCTGTTCTACGATTGAATTTCCAAAACTGATTGAGTCAATCCTTTATACTTGCATGGGACAGTTCATGGTAACGGGGGCTGGAATTTTCGTTCCGGAAAACCTTGATTCAGACTCTTTCGTGCTCGGAGACAATTACAGCGGACTTGATGTTACTGCGGGGACAACCTACAAGATTTTAAAGACGAATCCGCTCATAAACATAATTTCCAAGACTGACCATGTCTTTACGATAGAAGAATTAAGAAAAGAAGTGCCGTTTGAATCAAACCTAGAAGCGCTTTCTTCGCTCAATCCTTCGC
>CAVJKK010000309.1:0-2691 GCA_963649855.1 Anaerovoracaceae bacterium | reverse complement strand
GGCCGTAACCTTGTATATCGACAAATCATTGATTGAAACCGCAAAAATCGTATTCGTATTGGTTGTGTTACCGCCCGCATCTTCAAAATATTCTACTACAAAATAAAAACTTCCGAAATCTTCAATCGGGTAAATCGCAGAATAATAATAGTAAAAGTTTCCGCTTACATCGGGCTTATGAACGCCGTCTGTCAAGTATCCGATTGCGATTAAGTGATCCGTCAAAGCGCTTACCGCCTCCGCCGGAGTGTAGTTTGCCTGTAGGTCTAAGGTATAAGTTCTTTCAACAACCTTACTCTTTGTGCCGTCGCTTGCGTAACTTACAAACTTGTAGGTAGCGGTTCCCTCTTTCATGGGAATCGGAGATATGTACTTTGTGGAAGCTTTGCTTGGCTCCGATCCGTCGGTCGTATAGTAAAGCGTAAAGAGTTGAGGTACATCCGCTTCAATAAGAGTTGCCTCGGTATAGGTTCCCGAATCGGTAAGAATATCCGGTTCAAAGTTGTATTCAGAATTAATCTGGTATTGTTTGGTCACGACATCACTTGAAACACCGTATGGATTAATGTAAATTGCGTTTACTGTATATTGCCCGGATTCAAGGAAAATCGGATTTGTATAAACCTCCGATTCGGAATTCGGAGTGGATTTATCAAGCGTGTAATATATCTTTCCGTTGCCGTCTGAGGAAATTTTCAAGGCAATCGTGTCTTCGTAACTTCCTTCCTTTGTATTAAACAAAGGAGAAAAAACACAATAATCGTTAAATTCGGTTATAATCTCCGGAATGGTACAGGATTTTAAAATTTCGGCAATTAAGCCGTAACTTTCGCTTTCTTTGTAAACCGAAATGATTTTACGATATGCCGTTTCTTTTTCACTGTTCGGAAAGTCGCCTTCAACGATGCTAAGCAAGGAATAAACCGCATCGTTTTCCTGATTTAAAGTATAGTAGTAATCCGCAATCGTAAACAAAATGTCAGATGAAGGTTCGATTTTATATGCCTTCTGAAGACAGGTAATCGCTCCCGAAAGGTCGTTGTCATTGTACATTTCGGTTGCCTGATTGAGCTGATAGGAAAGTCTGTTTTGCTTTGAATAATTGACTACGAAAATGATTACTAAGACTACGCATACAGTAAGAGCCAATGCGGTCGCTGCATAAAAAAAACGTTTGTTTTTATGTTTCGATAAAAGTAATGAAATCAAGTTCGGATCATCGTCAAAATCCATATCAAATTCATCAGCGCTATCGTCTGTATTTGACTCTTCGTCTTCGAAATTTAAGTTTTCCAAATCGTATGAAAAATTGTCATCGGAAACAAGTTCGAGTTCCGTTCCGCAGTTTTCACAGTAAAGCATACCTTCTTTAATTTCGGCATTACAATTGGGACATTTCATAAAAATCAATCTTTCTTTTGTGCTATTGCTTTAACGCAGTTTGCCATCAGCATGGTAATGGTCATAGGCCCGACTCCTCCGGGGACCGGAGTAATCTTTGATGCAACTTCGGATGCGGAATCAAAATCAACGTCACCGCAAATATGGTTGTTTTCGTCTCTGTGGATGCCGACATCAATTACGACGGCACCGTCTTTAATATAGTCTTTGTTTACAAACAAAGGCTTTCCGATTGCAACGATTAAGATATCCGCGGTTTTGCAAATTTCCTTAAGATTTTCGGTCTTTGAATGACAAATTGTAACCGTAGCGTTTTCCCTAAGCATTAAAAGAGCCATTGGCTTTCCGACAATATTGCTGCGCCCTATAATTACGCAATGCTTACCCTGAATGGAAACATTGCTTCTTTTTAAAAGTTCAACAACTCCTGCGGGAGTACAGGATACAAAGCCGTCTTCTCCAACGCATAAAGAACCGACATTTTCGACATGGAAGCCGTCAACATCCTTCATGGGTGAAATCGCTTTAATGACCTTTTTTTCATTGATGTGACCGGGTAAAGGCAGCTGTACCAATATTCCCGTTATTTTTGAATCGTTGTTAAGCTCATTTATAATCGAAAGAAGCTTCTCTTCCGTGGTGTTTTCCGGAAGCTCGTAGGAAACGGAACCTATGCCTATATATTCACAGGCTTTCTTTTTATTGCGCACATAAATGGAGGAAGCGGGGTCCTGCCCAACCTGTATAACCGCAAGGGTTGCATTCTTCCCTTCCTGCTTTAATTTGCTGACCTTTTCTTTTAATTCTTCCTTTATCTCGGTAGAAATCTTCTTTCCGTCAATAATTTCCATGACAAGCTCCTAAAACAGACCTTTTATTGTTCCGTCTTCGTCTAAATCTATGCTTAAAGCCGCGGGTTTCTTCGGAAGCCCGGGCATGGTCATTACTTCGCCCGTAAGAACTACGACAAAGCCTGCTCCGGCAGATACATAAACTTCTCTTACGTTTAAGGTAAAGCCGGTAGGCTTACCCAACAGCTTCGGATCGTCGGACAGGGAATACTGTGTCTTTGCGATGCAAACGGGAAGATTTGAAAAGCCCAAATCCGTGAGCTTATTAATGGCATTTTCAGCTTCCTTTGAATAGCTTACATCACCGGCTCCGTAAATCTTTACTGCAATTGCGTTAATCTTCTCTTTTAAGGAAAGGTCACACTCATACAGAGGTTTAAAATGACTTTCTTTTTCATTGAGAGTCTTGATAACCTTGTTTGCAAGTTCGATTCCGCCC
>CAVJKK010000308.1:0-2698 GCA_963649855.1 Anaerovoracaceae bacterium | reverse complement strand
TGTAAAAGTTGAAGCTAAATAAGTTTAGCTGCTAAGCTGCTTAAAACTGGAACTTCGGTTCCAGTTTTTTTTTGCACTTTTGCTTTTTTTTGCTTTTTGCTGATTTGTAGTGTAGAATTCAAGTATGAAAAAAAATCGTGCTGCTGTTTTTATCCTTCCGTTTTTATTTTTTTCGTGTGCTTCAAGCAAAGTTCCTTCAGTCAATGAATCATTACAAAAAAACATTCAGACAGTTGAGTTTACAGAAGTCTGGGGTTATGTTTTCGACGGCTGCGAAAGTGACTATCAGAATACAATGCCGGTAACAGACATCGGTTATTTTGCGAAGGCAATTACAAAGTTCAGCGAAGTGCCTTACGTTCCTCCAAAAGAAAAATATTTTTCTTCCACAACGGCAAAGGTTCACCTTGTAACTTCATGCGACTCCCGCTCACAAACTCACCTTTTGCTGGCTCCTTCCCTTCCCCTGCGGAATAAAATCATTGACGGCTTGATAAAGGCAAGTTCAACTTACGACGGACTGCAGGTTGACTGGGAACACGTATTGCCGGAAGACAAGAAAAACTTTGAAGACTTTTTGAAAACATTAAAATCAAAGCTGAACGGCAAAACGCTTTCCGTTGCGATTCCCGCGAGAGTCAAAACTCTGGAAAAAGACGCTTACTGCTATGCCGACCTTGCAAAAATTGCAGACAGAATAATAATCATGGCGTACGATCAGCACTGGTCAACAAGCGAACCGGGTCCCGTTGCAGGAACAGACTGGTGCGAAAAAATTGCACTTTACGCAAAAAATCAGATTCCAGACGAAAAACTCGTTATGGGACTTTCTTTTTATGCCCGCGCCTGGCGGGACGACAAAACCGGAGGAAAAGCCTACACCTATCCGACATTGCAGAAAGTGATGGGCGAAAACAAAATAAAAAATCACAAAAGGGACGATTTTTCTATTCCAAGTTTTGAAATTGAAAAGAAATTAAAAATCACCGTCTGGTATGATGACGCCGCTTCATTGCTGGTTCGTACAAAAATGTACGCAGACAGCGGAATAGATAAAGTAAGTTTCTGGCGAATCGGTCAGGAAGACAAAAATTACTGGCAGCACCTAAAAATAAAAACTGCCGCTGAGTAGAGGTTTTATATGATTGAACTTATCGTTGGAATCGTTCTTGCCGTGTTTATCGTAAAACTCATAAAGGCAGAGAACAACACTAAACCGGAAACAAAATACGATGAAATCCCGGACGACGTAAAAATGACCTATGAAGAATGGGAAGCCCTCGAAGACACGGATAAACCACTTGAAGCCACAAAAGAAAAGTGGAAGGAACTGGGCAAAGAAGAAAAAATCACAAAAGACGAATACGAAACCCAGAAAGCAGCTTTTCTTTCGTCTTCGATGGAGTAAAAAAGAATTGCTGTCTTTTATGGAGACAAGAAAAAAGGCGTGCGGGTCTGTTTTATGACTCGCACGCTTTCTGAGACTGGCGTGATTCGAACACGCGACCCTCTGCTTAGAAGGCAGATGCTCTAATCCAACTGAGCTACAATCTCGTATTCGAATATGTTAACAAAAAAACACATTCGTTGCAAGGTGCGACGACGTGCTGTAAAATAAAAAAATGGAAACATTCAACAGACAGAAAGCACTCGAACTCGTCGGAAATGATGAAGAACTTTTATCCATCCTTTTGCAGACATTTATAGAAACTGAGTTTTCTCCCGCACATCTGGAAAAACTGATAAGGGAAAATCGTTTTGAAGAAGCAGCAGGTTACACTCATCGGGTAAAGGGCGCAGGCAGACAGCTTGCAATGGAAAAACTTGCAGCCAGCGGACAGGAACTTGAAGACGTTCTGCGCAAAAAGAAAACGGGAAACACGGAACTTCTCTTAAAGACCTTTTGCGCAGACTACGAACAGGCACTTGCAGA
Source organism: Anaerovoracaceae bacterium (assembly GCA_963649855.1). GTDB lineage: Bacteria > Spirochaetota > Spirochaetia > Treponematales > Treponemataceae > Treponema_D. The sequence goes on along the minus strand of CAVJKK010000308.1, from coordinate 765 downwards.
AGCAAAGTCTGTTAAATGATTTTCGAATATTTTTTCTCTAAATCCTTTATCAGTTTGTATTCAAAGGAATCTACGAGCGCAAGATAAGACGCTTCGATCACGTCGCTTGAAACTCCCATCGTACTCCATGAACTTTCGCCGTCGCTCGACTCAATCAGAACGCGGACGCTGCTGGCTGTTGCTTCCTTTCCGTCAAGAACGCGAACCTTATAGTCCGTCAGATGGATTTTTGCAACTGCAGGGTAGAACTGAACAAGCGCTTTTCTCAAGGCTGCATCCATTGCGTTTACGGGACCGTCACCTTCTCCGGCAGTAATTACGGATGTACCGTCAACTTCAAGTTTCACCTGTGCAAAAGAACTCTGCTCATCAGAAAAACGCGGGAATTCTCCGCTCGTCTTGTAATAATGCAGGTTGAAGAACGGTTCATATCTTCCCATCGTCTTGCGTACGAGGATTTCAAAACTTGCGTCTGCACCTTCAAACTGATAGCCGAGGTGTTCAAGATCCTTAACTTTTTTAACGATTTCTGCGACGACAGGACTGCTTTTTGTAAGTGATTTGTCGAACTTCTGAACTTTTTCGACAATCATGCTCTTGCCGGCAACTTCGCTCATCAAAAAGACGCGTTCGTTTCCAACGGTTTCCGGCTCAATATGCTCGTATGCAAAAGGATTTTTTATTACGGCGTCGATGTGCATTCCTGCCTTGTGGGCAAAAGCACTGGAACCGACATACGGCATTCCGGGGTCAAGCGCAATGTTC
>CAVJKK010000307.1:0-2705 GCA_963649855.1 Anaerovoracaceae bacterium | reverse complement strand
ACTGTACTTCAAATTTGTACCCTCACTTTATTTTCGGGTATTTTTTGACTGTACTTTTATGATAACCTTTCATTCTTCTGTGAGGCATGGGCGTGTGTGGAAGTTGTGGCGCGGGGTGAAATTGTGCTCCTGAATATAAAAAATTCTGCTATTAGGACTTGTTACTATTTACATTTTCTTTAGTTGTGTTATGATGTGGGCACTATGACGGTACGTAACACTAAACAGCGCGATTTAATTGCAAAACTCATGGAGAATAATTTTTCGCATCCGACCGCTGATGAACTTTATGAACTGGCGCGGGCTGAAAATCCGCACATCAGCAGGGGAACGGTTTACAGAAATCTGAATTTTCTTGCAGAGAGCGGAGCAATCTTAAAAATCGTTGTACCGGACGGGGCTGATCATTACGACAGCACGCTTGATGCGCACTATCATTTTCATTGTGAACAATGCGGAAAAATGGTTGATGTTCCGCGGAGTGTCTCGCTGGAAATGGAGTCGGCCAGTCAAGAAATGGAAAATCAGGGATTTCTGGTTCGGGGGCATAATCTGATTTTTACGGGTCTGTGTCCTGAGTGCAGAAAATCTGACGGAGAAGAATAAAAATCAAGGGCGGGCGGTTAAAGAAAAAGCCCGGAAAAACAGGAGAACAGTCAAAATGGAAAACATCAAGGGAACTCAGACAGAAAAAAATCTGCAGACAGCGTTTGCCGGAGAATCTCAGGCAAGAAACAAGTACACTTATTTTGCGAGCAAGGCACGCAAGGAAGGCTTTGAACAGATTGCAGACATTTTTGAAGAAACTGCGCGCAACGAAAAAGAACATGCAAAAATCTGGTTCAAGCTTCTTCACGACGGCGACATTCCGACAACGGCAGAAAACTTAAAGGCTGCGGCTGAAGGTGAAAACTACGAATGGACTGACATGTATGCAGAATTTGCAAAAGTTGCAGAGAAGGAAGGCTTTCTGCGCATCGCAAAACTGTTTGAAATGGTTGGCGCAATCGAAAAGCACCACGAAGAACGCTATTTAAAGCTTCTGGACAACGTAAACAAAGAACTTGTTTTCAGCAAGGAAGGTGACGCAATCTGGCAGTGCGCAAACTGCGGTCACATCGTAGTCGGCAAAAAAGCGCCGGCAGTGTGCCCGGTATGCGCTCATCCGCAGAGTTTCTTTCAGGTTGAAGCGGTGAATTACTAGAAGACTTCAGTACTGTAAAAACGAAAGGGCATCCGTTTCGGATGTCCTTTCGTTTTAATTTCTGAAACTGTGAATCGGTGCCGGGATTCTTCCGCCGCGGTTGATGAAGTCTGCACAGCCGAATTTGCTTACCGGCATTACAGGGCAGCCGCCTAAAAGTCCGCCGAATTCTACCCAGTCGCCTGCTTTTTTGCCCGGAGCTGGAATTAAACGCACGGCGGTTGTCTTTGAGTTTACCATTCCGATTGCAAATTCATCCGCCATGATTCCGCTGATTGTCGTTGCCGGAGTGTCTCCCGGAATTGCAATCATATCAAGACCTACGGAACAAACCGTCGTCATCGCTTCGAGTTTTTCAAGGCAGATTGAATTCTGTTTTACGGCGTTAATCATTCCTTCATCTTCCGAAACCGGAATAAACGCGCCCGAAAGTCCGCCGACGTTTGTCGAAGCCATTACGCCGCCTTTTTTTACCATATCCGTCAGCATTGCAAGAGCCGCCGTAGTTCCCGGACAGCCTGCACCTTCAAGTCCTATTTCTTCAAGGATTCGTGCTACAGAGTCGCCGACTTCCGGAGTCGGAGCGAGCGAAAGGTCAAGAATACCGAAATCAACGCCAAGCCGTTTTGCCGTTTCTGTTCCGACAAGCTGACCTAAGCGCGTAATCTTGAATGCCATCTTTTTGATTCCTTCAGCAAGTTCGTTAATCGGGCGTCCCTTGTAGTCTTTTGCAGCCGCAAGAATAACTCCAGGTCCTGAAACTCCGACGTTGATAACGGCGTCTCCTTCGCCCGGACCGTGAAAAGCCCCCGCCATAAAAGGATTGTCTTCCGGCGCATTGCAGAAAACAACGAGTTTTGAACAGCCGTTCACGGCGCAGTCTTTGCTTGCTTCTGCAGTTTTTTTGATGATTTCGCCCATGAGTTTTACGGCGTTCATGTTGATTCCGGATTTTGTTGAACCGCAGTTTACCGACGAACATACAAAGTCAGTAGTTGCGAGTGCTTCCGGGATTGATTCAATTAAGATTCTGTCTGCAGGCGTGATTCCTTTTTGAACGAGCGCACTGAAACCGCCGATAAAGTTGACCCCGAGTTCTTTTGCACAGCGGTCGAGCGTGCGGCAGTATTCAACGTAAGATTTAGCGTTGCTTGCCCCTGCCACGAGAGCAATCGGAGTAACGGAAATGCGTTTATTGATGATTGGAACGCCAAATTCTTTTTCAATGCCCTGTGCAGTTTTTACGAGGTTGCCCGCCTTTTTCATGATTTTATCGTAAATTTTCTGATTTGCAGTTTTAGCGTCAGAATCCGCACAGTCTAAGAGCGAGATTCCCATGGTAACGCAGCGCACGTCAAGTTTCTGCTGCAGAAACATATTCACCGTTTCCTGAATTTCAACAGGCGTAAAGAGCATAAGAGCCTCCAAAAAAACTTGCTAGATACCCTAATTTCGAGTTTTTGAAATTAGCAGTTTAAAAAAAGGCTCTCGGTCGGTTCTG
>CAVJKK010000306.1:0-2710 GCA_963649855.1 Anaerovoracaceae bacterium | reverse complement strand
TGTGAGTTTGAGCGTAAATAGCAATGAAAAGTATTTCAAAAAATCTTGCGATAACTGTTGCTATTGCCGCACCCTCAACTTCAAGCCTAGGACAGCCGAATTTTCCGAAAATGAGAAGATAGTTTAAGCAAAGATTGATGACAATCGCACCTGTTGATCCGATCATAGGAATCAGGGTTTCTCCGCTTTCTCTTAATGTGCTTGTGTAGGTTTGAACCAGTGCAAACGGAATTAGTCCGAAGAGCATAACAGTCAAATACTGCTTAGCGTACTTTGCTGTAAGTTCAAGGTCGCCACCGTCTGATGAACCTGTTAAGAAAAGCGAGATGAAGTTCTCTCCCCAAATGATAAATATAACTATGCTGACTATCGCAGCGAACAAAGCAAACATCATCTTGAAGCGGAAAGTCTGCTTCATTCCCTCGTAGTCCTTTTTTCCAAAGAACTGAGCTCCGAAAATAGAGCAACCCGAAAGTCCTCCGAAGATGGCAAGGTTAAAAACCGTGATTATTTGGTTGACTATGGCAACGGCACTGATTGCCTCGGTGCCCAGTTTACCAACCATGACGTTATCGAGCAAATTAACTGAGCTTGTAATTCCCTGCTGAACAATCAGCGGTAAAACAAGCATGAGAAGCATTTTGTAGAATGCTTTGTCACCGATAAACTTTTTCTTTAGCTTATCCATTTTTATCCCCCTACACACCTAAATATATAATTAAGCTTTTGGCATAATTTCCGCAAAATCGGAGATGAAAACATCACTAATCTCTGCAAGCTTAGCAAGGTCGCTAACTGAGTGGCAAGCATCTTTCATGGCGATTAAGTCAAAACCTGCGTTCTTTGCTGTTGTTGCAGAATAAAGAGCATCCTCGACAACGATTGCTTTACTCATAGGTACACCGAAATGATTTACACAGTTAAGGTAAACATCAGGGTGCTCTTTGCTTTTTCCGACTGTTGCACAAGATACCGCATACTCGACAAACTCGAAAAGTCCTAACTTTTTAAGGCAAGGTTCAAGTGCTGAGATATCAGAAGCTGTTGCAAGGGCAATGTGCTTGCCGTTGTCTTTTAACCAGCTTAAAAACTTTCTTGCGTTTGGCTTTTCAGGAACTCTTGTGACGTATCCCTCGGCGGCAAAGTCTGTAATTTCTTTCATAACAGACTCTACTGTTCCGCTTACTCCTAATTTTTCAACGTAGTATTGAGCACACTGGTTGAGGCTAAGACTGTTCATAATCCGAGCGAGTCCTTCAGGAGCGACAATTCCCTTATATTTAGCGAAATCATAGGTAAGGTTTCCCCACATACCCATGGAATCGACTAAAGTTCCGTCACAATCGAATATAAAAAGTTCGTAATCATCTAAGTAGTTGGCGTTTGAGGTGAATTTTTTTGAATTTATCTTCATAAAGACTCCTGTTCATTAATTGAAAAATTTTGCGTAATTGCGTTCGAAATCTTATTGTAACATAGCCTTTATTTATTTTCAATCAGCCAAATTCTTAAACTGCTTAGTGTAGGGAAATATTTAGGTTTAAGGAAAATTATTCCTCGAGAGAATGCAGTAAATCAATTGATTTTTTCATGTCATCGAAAATATCTCCGCTAATCGGCATATCCTGATCTATGATAACAGGTAAAGAGCCGTCCTCGTTGACACTTAAACAAGCCTTAACGTCAGTTCTGCCCTGACCGAGAACAGCGAACATCTTAGGCATACCGAGTTCATCAAAGTTTTCGTGCATATCCTTGAAGTGAATACACTTTAAATAAGATTTGTACTTCTTCATGAAGTCCTGAGGTTCAATTCCGCTTGGCATAACCCAACCGGTATCCACCTGAGCGAAAACGCCCTTGCTTTTTCTTAAAAGATATTCATAGACGAAAACTTCTTTGCCGTCCAAATCAACTTTTTTGCGGAAATCGTTTCCACTGTTATGAAGCCAAAGTTCAACGCCTATCTCTTTTAACTCGCTTGCAACGTAGGTGAGAACATCGGTAAAGGAAACCGGATCGTCGATAGCCTCCTGAGGAACGTTGATAACGTAGGCTTTAATTTCAACTTTTTTAGCCAAAGATTTAAGACGTGGTATCATCTTTTCATAGTCTGAACCAAAAATGTGAGCGGATAAAATTTCAAGATTATACTTTTTCATCTGCTCTACAAACTCAGGCGTGGACTCGTATGTCCAAACTAAATCGGGAAGAGCAGCTAAACCCTCGTTTCCGTTCTCAATGGCGTTTTTCTTAAATTCATCGGCATCATCGAAAATAATGCACGGCTCAATTATCGAGTAGCCGAATTCACTCATCTTCGAGAAAAAATAATCTGTGTCTTTTCTGAAATCGGCACTGCAACCGAACATCTGAACTCCGTATTTCATAGTGAAAAATCCTTTCTTTGCACAATATGGTATCGTTACCATACTGATTATAACAAAAGGGGTAGAGCGTGTCAATTAGGAGTTAGAAGTTAGGAGTTAGGAGTTATTCAACACAAATTTTTACCTCTCTTAATTTCACTGCTATAATACAAAATCTAATTCAATAATACCGTACGGTTAATTAGAATATGTTGTAGGAAATCTAAATTTATAGAGAAAAGAAAGTGTATAGGATTAACTCCTAACTCCTCATTCCTAACTCCTAACTGAAAAGTCCCTTCGGGACTTTTCCACTTGTCCTATAACTGTCCTTCTCCTGC
>CAVJKK010000305.1:0-2715 GCA_963649855.1 Anaerovoracaceae bacterium | reverse complement strand
AATCAAGCATAAACTAAACTGGTGGTTTCGACGGGCTCAACCACCGTGTTTACCTACGCTTTTTCTGACAATATCAGGCTAAATAGTTTTAATGTCAAATAGCCGTAGCCGGGGTTCTGACACGAACGCGTCTTGAGCTTGTCTCAACCACGCGGCTCGTGGCAGGTTCCCGGCGAAAGGCTATTTGAAATAACTTCAAAAAACTAGTGGAGGATAAAATGAAAAAAATTGTCTTTGCAGCAACGATTGCAGCGGCTGTGCTTTTTAGCGGCTGTTCAAAAAAAACACAGAGCGACCTTTTGAGCGAAATTAAGGCAAAGGGCAAAGTGACGATTGCGATGGAAGGTGCGTGGGCACCGTGGACTTATCACGACGAAAAAAATGAACTTGTCGGCTATGACGTAGAAGTCGGCAGAAAGATTGCGGAAAAACTCGGCGTGCAGGCGGAATTCGTGGAGGTTGACTGGGACGGAATCTTTGCGGGAATCGATTCCAGGCGTTACGATTTCAGTCTGAACGGCGTTGAAGTTACGGATGAACGTGCCTTGAAATACGATTTCAGCGAACCTTACGCCTTTACGCACACGGCTCTGATTGTAAAAAAAGACAACGATTCGATAAAAACTTTTGAGGATTTGAAAGGAAAGACGACGACAAACTCTCTTGGAAGCACTTACGCTGAACTTGCAGAGAGTCTCGGCGCAAAAGTGATGACGATTGATTCGTTTGAAGAAACTTTGCAGCTGGTTGAACACGGACGCGCCGACGCCACGCTGAACGACAACGCGACGTTCTATTACTATCAGAAAGTGCAGCCGGTCAATCCGTTTAAAGTTGCCGCAATGACAGAAAACACAAGCCGGGTAGCAATCCCGATGCGCAAGGGCAAAGAAACAGAAACCCTGCGCGCCGAAATCAACAGAGCAATAGAAGAACTAAAGCAGAGCGGCGAACTAGCCGCCATTTCCGAAAAATACTTCGGGGTGGATCTGACAAAATAAAAAAGATGTTCAGACAATTTGTGTTATTAAAAAACAGCCGTAGCCGGGGTTCTGACCACGAGCCATGTCTTGAGCTTGCTCAACCACGTGGCTCGTGGCAGGTTCCCGGTGAAAGGCTGTTTTTGTTTTAAATGTGTGTTTTTTTTATTTTAATCTCAGTCTTGCGGCTCTTGCGTGTCCTGCCAGACCTTCTGCGTCTCCTAAGTGACCGGCAGCGTTTGCAGAGGCGGTTGCGCCTTTTGAGCCTTCAACCGTGCGCAGCGTAGTTACCGTCTTCAGGAAAACGCGTACGCTCAAGCCGCCCGTAAATCTTGCGCTTCCCGATGTAGGAAGCGTGTGGTTCAAGCCCGCAGCGTAATCACCGAAAACTTCTGCGCTTCCGTGCCCGATGAAAAGCGAGCCGTAGTTGTGGCAGAGATTTTCAATCTTTGTGCGTTCTGCGCCTTCGTCCATTGCAAGTTCAAGGTGTTCCGGCGCTTTGCGGTTTGCAGCCTCGGCAGCCTGTTCAAGATTTTTGCAGATGATGATTGCTCCGCAGTTTTCGATTGATTTTTCAGCGGTGGCTTTCGTTGCAAGCGTAGAAAGCTGTCTTTCAATTTCCGCCTGAACTGCTTTTGCAAGTTCAAGAGAATCTGTGGCGAGAACCGGCTGTGCAACAACGTCGTGTTCTGCCTGTGCAAGAAGGTCGGCTGCAACCCATTCAGGATTTGCCGTTTTGTCCGCAATGATGAACACTTCCGTAGGACCTGCAACCATGTCGATTCCGACAGTTCCATAGACTAACTTTTTTGCTTCTGCGACGAATTTGTTTCCCGGACCGACGATTACATCCGTGCGAGGAATTGATTTTGTTCCGAAGGCGAGCGCACCGATTGCCTGCGCACCACCGCACGCAAATGCTTTTGTAACTCCGCAGATGTAAGCCGCCGCCATGATGTTTTCGTCAGCGTACGGTTTTCCGCCCTTGAATGGTGAGCCCGGCACACCGCAGCCTGTTTTTTCTGCGGCGGCTTTGTCGTCCGGGTGAACGCGTGGAGGAGTACAAAGAATTATTTCCTTGACGCCGGCAGCAACGGCAGGAGTAACTGTCATTACAACCGTGCTTACAAGCGGAAACCTTCCTGCAGGAACATAAACGCCCGCGCGGTCAACCGCAATGTTTTTCTGTCCTGTAAAAAGTCCCGGTTCAAGTTCAACTTCAAAATTGTCAAAAGATTCGCGCTGTTTTTGTGCAAAGCGCAGCGCAAGGTCGTGGCTGTAGCAGAGGGAATCGTAAAGTTCAGGGTTGTTTTTCTGCATTTTTTCAGCAGCAGTCTTCAGTTCATGCAAAGGAATTTCAAGCGAGGCAGGCGCACTCACGTCAAACTTTGCGCCGTATTCAGAAAGCGCTTCATCGCCTTTTGTCTTAACGTCAAGCAGAATGTCTTTTACAACATCCAGAGAGTTCCCGAAATCGCGGCCATCAAAAAAACTGCCGCTCAAATCATCATAGTTTACGATTTTAATCATATTTCCTCATTGCAAAGCAACGTGGATATTTTATTGAATTTGCCCTATTGTTACAAATGGAAGATGTGTGAGGAAAATGCATGAAAAGACTGCTGCATGATTGTCACACGGATTCGATTTTGCTGACGTAAAATACTGACCTCGTAAGTCGGACGGGCGGTTTTTATTTTTTCTGCATAAAAATTCATCAAGATGAACGTTTTTG
>CAVJKK010000304.1:0-2731 GCA_963649855.1 Anaerovoracaceae bacterium | reverse complement strand
CTGCAAAACCGTAGCGTTCGAGTTCGCTTTGTGCAGATGAACGGCTCACAGTTCCAAGTGTTTTTACTGCCTTTATTTTTGCAACGAGTTCTTCAACTTTTGAGTCGTCTGCTGCGGACTTTTCTTCCCCGACGTACCAGAGTCCGCCGTCAAGGGTGAGTGAGAGCGATTCGCCGTTTGAAGAAATCGTGAGGGAGTCCGGGGATTCCTTCATTTTGAATGTTTTTACCGGGGAACGTCCCGTTACTGCCAGCTGGATTGCGTAGATTACGGCGAGGACTGCAATTGCAGTCAGTAAAATCAATTTTCGTGTTTTCATTTTATGCTTCCTTTATTTCCCGCGCGTCGTTCGGGTTGTATTTTTCGTGGATTCTTCTTTTCTTCGCGGTGATTTTTACTAAAGCCACAAGACCGGCAACTGCTACAAGGGCGATGAGTCCGAACTCGTTAAAGTATTTGGCGATGTTTACTGCTGCTCCTCTTTTTGCCTTGAGTGTGTTCAGGCTTAAGCCTTTTGTGCGCATCGTGCAGAGGTCGGTTTCTCCGTTCATGTAGTCGATTACGTTGCGTACGAACATTGCTACCGGCTGTTTTCCGCTTGAATCCATAACCTGTCCCGTCGTAATTTTTGAAGTTCCCGTTACAAAGATTTTTCCGTTCTGAACGCTCTTTGCATAATGATTCGTGAATTTTACGTCGCTGTCATTTTCTTCCAGCGGATTTTTGTCAAATGCGCTTTCAAATTTTCCTTCAACAAGAACGGCAAGATTTTCACTTTTGAGGGAATCCTTGCCGGCAGGCTTACGAATCATCTGCGGAACGGTCGAAAAGTTTTCTTTTACAAGCCAGCTGTTTTTTGAACTTTTTGCCAGCACCGTAACCTTTGCATCTTTGTTCATCCGGGCATTTTCCACATCGATTGAACTGTTCTGCAGCATGATCACATAGCCGAGATTTTTTGTAATCGGGCTTTTGCTGTCCAAATTTGATTTCTGCAGCATAGGCGCAAAATAAAGCGGAGTAGAACCGGAAGACCTGTTCTGATTTACATAGCAGTTTTCGTCCATTACATAATCCGCACCGACTGTGATTCCGTATTTTTCGAGAAGTTTATCAAGTCCGTTGTCAATTTTGTTGTACTGCGGCATCTGATAATAAGCCATCTGTCCTTGCGCGCGCACTTCTTCAATTTTGTCGTCAAAGATAATCAGGTTTCCGCCCTTTAAGACAAACTGGTCGAGCTTATAGAGTTCAGCATCATCAAATTTGTCTTTTGCACCGTTTATCACGATGCTTTTTATTCCTGACGGAATGTCTTTTTCCTTCAGATTCAAGTCTTCAAACTCGTATTTGTCGGAAATGATTGCACTGAGCACGCCGGCAGATTCTTCCGACTGCGAACTGGAATGATCAAGTTCGCGGTGACCCGTCACATAGCCGATGACTCCCGGTTTTGAAACAAGACTTTTCAGGTTTTCAGAAAGTTCATCTTCAAGGCTGTCAGTTCCCGTAATCACGTTGCCGAAGAACGAACGCGCCATTTTTACGCTCAAAAGACGGAAAGAATCCCCGTATTCAAGCACAAGCCCCAGCGCGCCGATGCCTTCTCCGTCTTTTTCCTGCCAGTTGATGCTCTGAATGCCGTATTTTTCAGCAAGGGCAGGAATCGTTTCTGCCGGCGGATCGACAACTTCAAAATCGATTCTGTTCATATTTTTTTTGTTTACGGCGTTGTATGCTTCTGAAACTTCCTGTTCAAGATTTTTAAAACCGTTGATATTGAAATCACCGAGTTTTTTTGTTTCAAAGAGCGTCAATTTTGCCTTTCCCTTGAGCCCGGAAAGTGCCGACGTCGTGTTTATAAGGCGCGACATCGTTGTCGTAAGCGTGTATTCAAGACCGTCTGCTGAGTTTAAGCCGTCAATTACTTCCGTGCTGTCCGCATAACTTACGGTCAAAGCCATCCACACCTGCTTAAAGCCGACTTCGTTGTTTTTCAGTTCCTGAATCTGAACCTGCGAAACTCCGTAACTTCGCGCAATTTTCTGATTTTCTTCCTTGTCCATGTCAAAAAATTCAACGCTGAAGTTCGCATTTGCCGCCCCCTTGTATTCAACCAGAAGGTCGCGGATGTACTGATCAATCGTGTTGTACGGCGAAGGCAGGTTTTTCGTAAAAAATACTTTTACCGACAGAGGTTCTTCAAGCGTCTTAACGACCTGTCTGCTCGATTCAGAAAGCGAATACGAAGCAGGCGCCGTCAGATCAATCCTGAAAAACGCCTTAGAACACACGAGATTCAAAAGAATGAGCGCCACAACAAAGAGAAAAAAATCACTTTTCGGGCTTTTAAAATATTCAAGAAGTTTTTTCATCATTTCTTCCTTTTTTTGTTTTTTTTCGGAGCACAATTACTGCTCGCGGCGGGCTTTCCACCCTTCCGCTAGCCGCTCCACTGGCACTTCGTGCCAGCTGCGGGGTTCCAATCCCGGCTAGGTTTACAGATAAACCTTCACCGGAACTTCGCGTCCTTCTATTCCTGTCCCTTTTTTATCGAACGCACGGTCAGAATCAGGAAAACTGCCGTCAGCGAAACAAAATATACGATGTCGCGGCTGTCGATAATTCCACGGCAGATTGAATCAAAATGATTCGTCGACGAAAGAAAACTTACCGGCCGCACAAGAATCGCCGGCAGAAAAACCGCAAAGTTTGAAAGCAGCGTCAGGAT
>CAVJKK010000303.1:0-2731 GCA_963649855.1 Anaerovoracaceae bacterium | reverse complement strand
AATTTTCAGAACCCTTTTTATGAAGCGGATTCTCAAAATAAAAATTCCAGCCGGTTTCAAGTCCACCTGTAAAAGAAAAATAATTTTTTTCTTCAAGTTCAGAATAAATTATCTTCGTACCGCCATCAGCGTTCCAATCAGAATCGCGCAGTGTTCCACATTTTAACGGAAGAGAAAAATTTAAGTCTGCGTTCAGATAAAAATTCTTAAGCCCAACTTTTGACTTCAGACCAGCACAATAAAGCGGTTTTAATTCCCATTCAAGAAGACTTTTCTTTACGGAATCGTCGGAACTCGAAAAAATATATTCATCAAGCTGACCTGCCATGATGCCGAAATGAGGGGAAACAGAAAACTCAACATCAGATTTTGGAAAAGCGAAAATCGAAAAGTCCGTCACAAAAAGAAAAAATGCGACAAAAAGGATTTTTTTAATTTTATTTTTCATGCCAGAAGGGAGCAGACAAAATCGCCGTCCCGCAAAACACACAGGACGGCGACAAAATAAAGTCAAACTACAGTTTTATTATTCGTAATCTGCCGGAATAGGATTTCCAGAAATGTCAGAATACTGGATTTTACCAGAAGCCGTTTCGCCTGAATAAACAGTTACATAACGACCGATATATTTCTGAGTTTTTGCAGAAAGAGCGGTAGTTGTGTTTGATACTGTTGCTGTAGCAAGAGCAGTTGTAGCCGTTGCACTGCTATAAAGTCCTACCGTATAAGAACCATCAGTTCCTGCGACAACACGAATCTGCGCTACAAGAGTAGCGTCAGTCAAAGAAAGACCTGAAACTGTAGCATAAGGGTCACTGCCACTACTTGGAACAATCTGCGTTTCTACATCAGAAGCAGAGAATTCTTTTGATGTTCCATTTGCATCGTAAACAGTTCCTCCAAAACCTGAATTGCTGTTTGTTCCGAAATTTGTAGATGGAAGGTTTTTGCACCATGAAACATACCATTCTGCCTTGCTGTCTTTTGCATTATAGCGGACAGTTGCAATTCCGAATGTATAGAACTTCGCCTTTGTCTGTTGTGCGTTGTCTTCGTAGTAAGTTGTATTTGCAGCTTCGTTTACAGCATCCGTTGTTTCTTCAAGCCCAAATACAAATCCATAAGCTGCATTCGCATTATTGGTATCCGTAACTTTTGCCGTAGGATTGTTAATCGTAATCAAAGCATTTGCACTGTAATGTTTTTGTTTTGTAGTAGCAAAACTGCGGTAAAGATTGGAAGAATCGCTGTTTGTGTAAGAAATTGTTTCTCCGCTGATTGCATTTTCTTCATCTTCGTTTTCTCCACATGAAGCAAAACCGAACATAAGCGCAACAGCAACTGCGCTACCAAAAAGGACGTTTTACCGAAAAACTTTCCGCTCGCTGCTGTTTACTGATAAATCCCGTTCTGCCATTTTCTGCCGGTGCGGCGGACTGGGGTAAAGCGGTTCGTGTAGGTCAAAAATCTGTAGAGCGTGCCTGCGGAAACTCCTACCGTTCGGGCGATTTTTTGCTTTGGAGTTCCGTTTTTTAACAGACGGTCTATTTCGCGGCTTTTTGCGCTGCATTTCTGGTTCAATCTTCCACGTTTTCCTTTTGTCCTTCCTAAGTGTTTGCCGGCGGCTTTTCTTGCGGCCAAGGCTTCTTTCGTGCGCTGACTTATCAGGTTGCGTTCAATTTCGGCGGAAAGGCTGAAAGCAAATGCAAGCACCTTTGACTGAATGTCGTTATCAAGTGAAAAATTTTCTTTCACAGTCTGAAGCCTGCAGTTTTTTGCAATGCAGATGTTCAATATTTCCATAATCATATAGAAATTTCTGCCAAGTCGGGAAAGTTCGGCACAGATTATCACGTCGTTTTCTGAAATCTGGGCGAGAAGCGTTCCGAGTCGTCGTTTTGTAAAACTTTTTGTTCCGCTGATGGTTTCTTCAATCCAGCCGTCAATTTTCATTCCGCGCGCCCTGCACCATTTTGAAATTTCAAACCGCTGATTTTCTACCGTCTGTCTGTCCGTGCTTACGCGGATATAACCGTAATTCATCTTCTGCCACCTTTTGATTTTTTTGTAACCTTTTTGTAAAAAAATTGTTAGAACCGGCTGATATGCTGCCGTTTTGTTGGAAATTTTAACACTTGTGGGTTATATTTTGATTATCGGAATTGCCTTTAGAAAGCAAGGCAATAAACTTTAAGGAGATAAAAATGAAACTTAAAAACGTCCTTTTTGGTAGCGCAGCAGTAGCATTGCTCTTGTCTGCATCAGTATTTACGGGTTGTAAGGCAGAAGATGATGATGATGAAAACGGCATGATCAGTGGCAGCAATAACAACTACTCTATTTCTTACACAAACTCAACTTCAGACATAAGCCGTGGCTACAAGACAACTACATTCAAACACCGTGGTGCCCTTACACAGATTACATTCAACAAGGATTCTCTTGAAACTAACGGTGCAATGGCTGTTATCTGGGATCTTGAATCTAACTCTTCACGTTCAGCAACAGAACCACGCAACTTCAACATTGCAGGCTTGAGAATTGTAAAAAACGATTCTTCTTACTATGCACAGCCGTATGTTTCTGTTTACAAAAATGTAGTTGATATCCAGGCTCTGAACTTCGGTGTTGGACAGTCAATTACTGCAACAACAGGTACAAACAAAGGAACAGCATTTACTGCAACAGAAACTGAAATTATACCACTTGGAACAGATGATCAGTTTGTCGT
>CAVJKK010000302.1:0-2732 GCA_963649855.1 Anaerovoracaceae bacterium | reverse complement strand
AATGTCAAATAGCCGTAGCCAAAGTTCTGACACAGACGCGTCTTGAGCTTTGCTCAACCACGCGGCTCGTGGCAGGTTTTTGGCGGGAGGCTATTTTAAGTTATTCAACAACTTAACCGATGTGTAAATTGCAAAAAAAACGAATTTTGTACAGTTCTAAATATCAATGTTGAACGACCGTTCTGCCGCAACCGTCGTCAAAGGACCGTGTCCCGGCATAATCGTCGTGTCTTCCGTCTGCGTCAGGATTTTCTGTTCAATGCCGCGCTTTAAAATCATTCTTGAATAGTTTGAGTTCGTTTCCCCGATTGTTCCGGCTCCGATTGCGTCTCCCGTAAACAGAACGCTTCCGATTTTGTAGACAAGAGAATCCGGCGAATGACCCGGAACAGGAAAGTACTCGACTTCAAGTCCCGCGAGCAGAAGTTTTCCTTCACCATGGATAAACTTAGTCTGAATGCCAAGCACGTTCGTTTCTGCAGCGTAAACATCGGCGTCGTAAATCTTTAACAGAGTCGTGAGCCCCCGCAGATGATCCGCGTGGTTATGCGTAACGAGAACCGCGACCGGCTTATAGTGGTTTGTTTCAAGCTGGACAATCATTTCTTTCGTGATTTTGCCGGGGTCAACAATCAGCGCTTCGTTTGTTTCTTCGTTTACAATCACATAGCAGTTGGAAAAACTTTCGATGTTCATGTGAAAATAGATTTTCATTTACTTTGCCTCCAGAACTTTCGAGTGGTCGGCGTCATCAAGCCCGGTAAAAAGTGCGCTTCCTTTCTGTTCAAAGAGAGCCTCGTTCGTGTTTGAAAGCTTGAAAGAAACGTTGTTCGTCTGTGCTTCAAAGAAAATCGTCTTTTTTATGTTGCAGTTGCGGATTGAAGTGTCCACGAGGTGCGAGCGGATAAAGCGGCTGTTGTAAAGGTCGGAGTCGTCAAAAGAAGTCTGATAGGTTGAAAGTCCGTTAAAATTGTCCTGAATCAGATCCGAGCCGGTAAAAAGCACGTGAATCAGTTTTGCCCCCGCAAACGAAGAAAACTGAATGTTGCTTTGGGCAAGGTTGCAGTCCGTAAAAACTCCGAAGTCAAATTTGCACATCCGGCAGTGGACTTTTAAACAGTTGAGTTCCGAAAAAAAACAGTGTGAAAAATCGCAGCCGTAGAATCTGTGACCGCCTAAGTCAAATTTCGGGAAGGTGATTCCTGCGCAGTTGATTCCGACGACTTTTTCGTGCGACCTGATGTATTCAAAAAGCGCATTTTTCGCTTCTTCCGGATTCTTTGTGTGCTTGTAGCAGAAGCCTGAGTTTTCGATTAAACTGCCGTTTTCATCGATTGCCGAAATTGAACTCCGCTTGCAGCCCGGGTAAGTGCATGTGTTAAAAAGAAACATGATTTTATTTTATGGGATTGAATGATTTTATTCAAATATTTAAAATTGACGGCATGTGCAGAAAATGCGGAAAAAAAATTGAACTTTCACAAATCTACAGAACGACGGTGTGCCCCGACTGCGGCGCAGACCTCCATTCATGCGTAAACTGCCGTTTTTATTCACCAGCTTCGCATTATGAATGTAAGGAAACTGTCGATGAACTCGTAAAAGACAAGGAACGGGCGAATTTCTGCGATTTTTTCAGCGTAAACAAAGAGGATTTTGCTGCCGGTTCGTTTTCTTCCGCTTCCTCAAAGGCAGCAGCGGCGCGCTCTGCCTTCAATTCACTTTTCGGGAACTAGCATGGACTTGAATTATTCGTCAGCAGATTTTGCTTTTCTGGATTCCGGCACGGGCGGAATTCCCTACATGCTCGCCTTAAAGCAGAAACAGCCGGACGCAAGATGCGTTTACCTCGGTGATACTGCTCATTTTCCCTACGGCGAAAAATCAGTTGAAGAGATAACGGAATGTGCTTC
Source organism: Anaerovoracaceae bacterium (assembly GCA_963649855.1). Taxonomy (GTDB): domain Bacteria; phylum Spirochaetota; class Spirochaetia; order Treponematales; family Treponemataceae; genus Treponema_D. The sequence continues at coordinate 819 of CAVJKK010000302.1, read as the reverse complement.
AAAGGCGATTTCGCTCATAGTCAGCCGCTGGAATCCGAAGACGCTCATAATCGCCTGCAACACGATTTCCGTGACGGCGCTCGACCGCCTGCGCTCAATTTTTCCGACGCTTCCGATAGTGGGAACGGTTCCCGCAATAAAACTTGCCGCAAAAGTTACAAAAAACAGACGGATTGGATTTCTGGCAACGAATGCTTCGGTCAATTCGCCTTACAGCCAGAAGCTGATAGACGATTTTGCAAGCGACTGCACGGTTTTCAGACGCGGAGACCCGGAACTCGTAAGATTTGTAGAAAAAGATTTCTTTACCGCCACTGAAGAACAGAAAGCCGCTGCCGTAAAGCCCGCCGCAGACTACTTTTTAAGCAACGGCTGCGACACAGTAATTTTAGGCTGCACGCATTTTACGCACATCGCCCGCGACATACAGAAAGCCTGTGGAACTTCCGTAAAAGTAATTGACAGCCGCGAGGGCGTTTCAAATCAGGCAATAAAAGTAGAAAGCGCAGAAAAAACACATCTGCACAGCGAGCCGCCCTTAAAGACGCCGTATCAGAACCTGTCTTTCTACGCGACCGCCGCAACCGCAACTGAAGAACGGGAATACAAAACACTCTGCCGTAAACTGAACATCCCCTGGGGCGGGGTAGTTGAAGGCTAAATTAACTTTCATTTGTCTTTTCCGCAGACCTGCAATATAATTGAGGAACGTTAGGCAGAGTTTACAAAACAAAACTTGACATAAAAAAGGGGAGTGTCGTAGCCTTGTTCTCAGTTCTCAGTTCTCAGTTCTCAGTTCTCAGTTCTCAGTTCTCAGTT
>CAVJKK010000301.1:0-2746 GCA_963649855.1 Anaerovoracaceae bacterium | reverse complement strand
GTGCTTGACTGGTCTGTTCCGATTCTGTCATAAATCTTGTTCTGATCCCACTCTTCAAGGCGGATGATGAGCTGGACTTCCTTCTGTTCGCGGATTGAGCCGACGCCGTAGAGCTGGCTTACGTTGATGATTCCAAGTCCGCGGATTTCCATGTGGTGGCTGATGAAGGTGTTAGCCCCCTGCCCTAAAACAGAGTTTCCGTTTACACAGCGGATTTCTACGATGTCGTCGGCAACAAGGCGGTGACCGCGTTCAACAAGTTCAAGCGCACATTCTGACTTGCCGACGCCAGAATGACCCGTCAAAAGAATTCCGATACCGTAGACTTCAACGAGAACTCCGTGAAGCGTTTTTTTAGGAGCAAAAACATTTGAAAAGACGCGCAGAAGACGCGTAGAAAATTTTGAAGATTCAAGGTCAGTCTGAAGAACGGCACAGCCGCTTTTTTCTGCGATTTCAAGGAATTCGTCGCCGGGAACAAGACTGTGTGTAAAGACTACGCACGGAACGTTGTAGGAAAACAGTTTTTCCACAGACGACATGTTCTTTTCGTTCTGAAGTTTTGAAAGGTAGGCAGTTTCACCGTGACCGAAAAGCTGGACGCGTTCACAGTCAAAAGAGTCGTAAAAGCCGGAAAGTTCGAGTCCGGGTCTGTTGATGTCCGGCACAGAAATAGTGCGGTTAAGTCCGATGCGTCCGGCAATGCAGCGGAGATTGAGGGCGTTGTGTCCTTTTAAGTCCATATCAAGCAGGTCAAGAACTGTAAACGGTTTATCCATGCTTTCTACTATACAGACAGTAAGGTGAATACACAAGTAAAAAATTAAAGGTTTTTAAAGATTTTTTTATATATTGTCATAAAAAAAGGCTTCCGGTCGATTTTGTCATCATTTTTGTCGAATTTATTAAATACATTCAAACAGCCTCTCGCCAAAAACCTGCCACGAGCCGCGTGATTGAGGCAAGCTCAAGACGCGTCTGTGTCAGAACTTTGGCTACGGCTATTTGACACTCTTCTTACCAACGGAGAATTATTATTAACATTCTCCCTACGCCTTTTTTGTGTCGGTTTATACAGAATTCAACATTCTGTCTTATATTCTATTTCTCCTGAATCTTGTCTTTTTCCTTTTTGATTTTTGTGTCGAGCACGTCCATCATCTTGTTGAGGGCTGCACCGAAATCAAAATCCTTGCCTGTTACGTGAGCCTGTGTTCCCCAGCGGAAGTTGGCTGTCGTTTCAAAAGAATATTCTTTTTCGTGCTTTACGCGCAAGGTAAGATCCACGATGAGATCTTCTGCATATTTAATTCTTTCAAGTTTCTTTTCAATCATTTCTGACTGTTTCTGTTCCAGGTCAAAAGTTGCTGATACGTTCTTTGTCATAGTAGTTTCCTCCAGAAGTACATTTACGGCAGATTCACTTCAGAACCTTCCGTTTACTTAAGTATAATATGGATTTTTTCATAAGACAAATTTTAATGCATCGTTATATCGTGATTTTATAATTATCTTGCATATGATGAATCAATATTCAACTGTGAGCGGTATTTTGCTACTGTGCGGCGCGCAATCTTTATTCCCCTTTCTTCGAGGATGTCGGCGAGTTTCTGGTCGCTCAGCGGTTTTCTGTCCGTCTTGTGTTCTTCGAGAATCTGCCTGAGTTCAAACATTACGCCTTCTTTTGACGACGGGGCTTGTGCTTCGGCAGTTTCTTTTGCAGAAGTATGGTCATTTTTGAACGCGGCAGTTTTGTCCGGCACGCCGACTGCATTCGTAAAAAAGTATGAAAGCTTAAAAAGCCCCTGCGGACAGCGCAGATATTTTTCATTTGCCATGCGGCTCACCGTTGCTTCGTGAACGCCGATGAGTTCTGCGATGTCTTTCTGCCGGAGAGGCTTTAAATAGCGCGGTCCCTTTTCAAAAAAATCTTTCTGAATGCGCACAATCTGGCTGCACGCAAGAAGAAGCGTCTTTCTGCGGAATTCAAGGCTTTCCATAAAATCGTTTGCGGCGCGAATGCTTTCCATTATAAAGCGGTGTTCCGAGCGTTTCTTTTCTGTCTGTTCGGTCGATTTTGTAACGCGGGTGCGGTCAAGTGAAAGTTCATGGAAGTCTTTTGAAATCTCAACAACCGGCAGGATTTCGTCATTTGCGCGGACTGTGTATTCTCCGGTTTCTTCGTTTTTTTCAACATAGACGTCGGGTTCAATAAAAGCGTTCTGCGAAGGAGAAAACTCTGCAGCAGGATAAGGATTGAGCTTCTTGATGTATTCAACAGACTCCCGGACTTCTTCTTCCGTAAAATTGACTCTGTCCGAAAGCGGTTCGGGATTTTTCTGAATGTAGTCTTTTATCTTCTTTAAGATTTTCGCGGGCTGTGGCGGATTCAAAAAGTCAAAGTGACCTTCGAGGATAAAGCGGGCAACGTCAGGAGCGTCTGCATTTATGCGCGATTGAACCAGAAGGCTTTCTTCAAAGTTTTTACAGCACGTTCCTACCGGGTCAAGCTGCTGAATGTAGCGGATCGTTTTTTCAAGCACTTCCGGCGTCTGGGCGGGGTCGTTTCTGTCTAAAAGAGAGTGCGGTTCAAGGATGAAAAACCCCTTGTCGTCAAGATTGTGGATTAGGGCTCTGCCGATTTTTTCTTCCGCAGGCGTGTGATTTACCGAAAAAAACTGATGTTCAAGGTGGTCGGAAAGCGTCTGACGCGTATCGGGGGAAGCTTCAAGCGCTTCCTGGAAGG
>CAVJKK010000300.1:0-2749 GCA_963649855.1 Anaerovoracaceae bacterium | reverse complement strand
TAATCAGCGGGGTACTGATTAGTTAATCAGCGGGGTGCTGATTAGTTAATCAGTGGTATGCTGATTAGTTAATCAGTGGTATACTGATAACACTAAAGAAAAAACATGGAGGAGTTTATGAACGATCTTTTTAATACCGAACTACCGAAGGGCAGAGTCTGGGTTTCAATCTATCCGTCAAATTTAAGGGACAAAGACGGAAACAAACTTGGTAAATGCGTAGGAAAAATCAAGAAGAATACTGTTTCAATGGAACAGCTGGCAGCCCAGGCGGAAGACACAGGACATCTGCTTTCTAAAGAAACGCTCCTGTACGCGGCTCGGATTCTTTCTTCTGCAGCAAAAAAGTCGCTTGAACAGGGAAATTCCGTTGATCTTCTCGGGCTGGGCACGCTCGGATTTTCCGTTCAGGGCAGCGTCGACAAGACCATGACCGTATCAGAAATAGCAGAACATTTTGCCCTTTCCTTTACACCGTCAAAAGAGGCAGAACACGCCTTAAAAAACATAACCCCCTCAAGAATCATCGTTCAGGATTCAAGAATCTATATTTCAGAAGTAAAAAGCTTTAACGAAGAAGGCTGGCAGACAAACATAATCTACACGAGCCGCACTTTCTGCATATACGGGAACGGCTTAAAAACAGGCGGAGAAATCAACGGAGTATTTCTTGTTCCATACATTGAACAGAATGTGTATGCGCCGCGCTCCGAGTGGATTGCACTTCCTGCGCCGTTTACGAACACCCCGAAAAAACTCGAACTGTTCCTGCCGGACACCTTTAACTTAGGCTACGACGGAGAAGAAGGCGAAAAAGAACCGCTGTTCTGCATAGCAGTAGTCACCAGTCTGAACCCGAACAGCCGCGAACGCGCCGAATGTGTAGAAGCCTTTTCCCAACCCGTAAAAATACGCAGACGGTAAAACGACGCTTTTTATAAAACTATCCTCTCAAACCTACCGCTCTCCTATTTTTTGTGATATAATAGGGAATCGAGGAGAACTGTAGGAAATGAGGAGTTTTGATTATTCAAAGCTGGACAACTGCACTTTAGACAATGAAATCTTAGGCTACATAGCAAAGATTCATGAATATAAAGGAAGGCAGGAACTTTTTGTAAAGCAGAAAAAAGAAAAACTCGAAAAGCTTGTTGAAATTGCAAAAGTTCAGAGTACGGAAAGTTCAAACAAGATTGAAGGCATTGTTTCTACAAATGTAAGAATCAGACAGCTTGTTGCCGACAAAACAACTCCCCGCAACCGTGACGAAAAAGAAATCATGGGCTACCGCGATGTGCTGAATATCATCCACGAAAATTTTGAATATATCCCCATCACGCCGGGCTACATTCTCCAGCTGCACAAATATCTCTATCAGTATGCAAATCCTGACTTTGGCGGAAAGTTCAAGAACACGCAGAACTACATTGTTGCAAATCTTCCGGACGGAAAAACAGAAGTTCTTTTTGAACCTCTTTCACCAGTTGAAACTCCAGATGCTGTAAACGAACTGTGCGAAACTTTTAACAGGGCGATGGCACAGGGAGAAATTGATTCCCTTTTATTGATAGTCAATTTTATAAAAGATTTTCTGTGCATTCACCCCTTTAACGACGGAAACGGCAGAATGTCCCGGCTTCTTACAACGCTGCTTTTATACAGGTCAGGCTATGTTGTGTGTAAATACATAAGTTTGGAAAAGAAAATCGAAAAAACAAAAGACTTCTATTATGATGTACTCGAACAAAGTTCACGAAACTGGAACGAAGGCACGAACGACAACACGCCTTTTGTAAAATATCTTCTTAGTATAATTCTTTCTGCATACAGGGATTTTGAAGACCGCCTTAACTTAATGGAAGACAAACTTTCTGCTTACGAAATGGTTGAACGCGCTGCAAAGGCAAAACTTGGAAAGTTTACAAAAAGCGACATTCAGGAAACGTGCCCCAGCCTAGCACGGCAGACAATCGAAAAGGCGTTGAAACAGCTTTGCGACGAAGGCAAAATTGAAAAACACGGAGTCGCTTCAAAAACATTTTACACAAGAAAAACGATATAGAATCATAAATACAAAAAGGAAAAACACAGAAAATGACACAGTTACAACAGCAGACCGCCGCAAAAAAGTTCAGCGAAGCGTGGGCGGGCAAGGGATACGAAAAGGGCGAAAGCCAGAAGTTCTGGCTGGATTTACTCTGCAACGTCTTTGGCGTGCAGGAGTTTACAACTTTCATCTTCTTTGAAGAGCAGGTAAAGGACAAAATCCAGAACAAGACGATTACAAACTTCATCGACGCCTACATTCCAGAAACGCGCGTAATGATTGAACAGAAGTCCAGCCACAAGGACTTGCGCGAACCAATAAAGCAGTCAGACGGTTCACTTTTAACGCCATTCCAGCAGGCAAAAAAATACGTTGCAGACCTTCCGCTTTCTCAGCATCCGCGCTGGATTGTAACCTGCAACTTTGACGAATTCCTAATCTACGACATGGAAAAGCCGAACGGCGAGCCACAGCAAATCTTTTTAAAAGACTTGGAAAGGGACTACTATCTTCTTGACTTCCTTGTAAATAAAAAAAGCGATAATATCCGTCGCGAAGAAGAAATCAGTTTAAAAGCCGGCGACTTAGTCGGTAAACTTTACGATGCCCTTTATAAACAGTACATTGACCCGGATGCAAACAGCCTTAAAAGCCTTAACATTCTTTGTGTAAGAATCGTATTCTGCCTTTATGCCGAAGACG
>CAVJKK010000299.1:0-2759 GCA_963649855.1 Anaerovoracaceae bacterium | reverse complement strand
TCACCGAAGGTGACTGAGAGGGCTAGAGCTGTCACCGAAGGTGACTGAGAGGGCCTTGCAAGGGTAGAGGCAAGTTTTGACCGCCCCACCACAATAGAGTATAATGCTGTTATGTTTAAAGGCTTTTACAAATTTGCTAACAATTTCATGAAGTGGGCGGGGCTTTTGTTTACGGCGCTGATTTTTGTATCGGCGTTTCTTTTTTCTGCGCACAATGCGGAGCTTTCCGGCCACTACTTCACGATAGAGCGGGACAACTTAATACTCACCGCGCTTGGAATGATTTTTGTTTTTGCGCTGGGCCTGCTTCTTTACACGATATTTAAAAACAACATGCAAAAAAGCCTGAAGGGCTTTTTGATCTTCACGATCGGCTGGTACCTGGTGCTTTGCGAGTACATGGCGTTCTTCGGGCGCTCCATGCCAAACTCCGATTCCTGGATAGTCTATGCGATGGCAAAGCAGCTTGCGGCGGGAGACTTGTCAATCATCAATCCGACGACTTCGTACATGTCGTACTATCCGCAGCAGATAGGCCTGTGCGCTTTCCTTTCTTTATTTATAAAGATTCTCGGACTCTTTAAGGTAAGCATCGAAGAGTTTCATTTTCTCGCGGCCCTCTACGGCATCTTTGAATGCGTCACGATTTTCTTTCTCTACAGGACCGTAGACAGCCTCTTCGAAAGCCCGAAGATTAACTTCATTTTTCTTTATCTAAGCCTTTTTAATTTCCCTTACATCGTCTATTCAAGTTACATCTACGGCGAAGTTCCGGCGCTGATGTTCTTTAGCGTGGGGGCATTTTTCCTGACACGCCTGTTTAAAGAAAACGGCCGTCCGTTATTAAATATTGCCCTCTCAACAATTTTCCTCGCCCTTTCCGTCTGGGTGAGAAAGAACTCGCTGATACTCATCATAGCGGTCCTGATAGTGCTGCTATTCGAGGCAATGGCGCAGAAGAACTTCACGCTGCTACTGTCGGCGCTGCTAATCGGAATCGCTTCTTTTTCCATACTTCCGCTGACGGTTAAATATTACGAGGACAAAGCCGGATCGACACTTTCGACCGGCGTCACGGCGCTTTCCTACGTGGCGATGGGTATGCAGGAAACGTCGGGAGAGGGCGCGACCAATCCCGGCTGGTACAACGGCTTTAACTTCAACACCTTCGAAAATTCCGGTTACGATACCGCACTTGCAAACGAAATTTCAAAGGAAGCGATAAAGAACCGCCTTACAGAATTCAAGGCAAACCCTAAAGAGGCACTTGATTTTTACAAGGGGAAGTTCATCACACAGTGGGTGGACGGCACGTATTTTTCGCTCGAGTCGACCTACGTCTATTACGGTGCGCGAAGCAACCTCCTCATGTCCGTGTATTACGGAAACGGAAAGACCTATTACGTGTATCTTTGCAACCTGTATCAGGCGATTATTTTCCTCGGTGCTTTTCTTTGTACGCTCACGGGACTTTTCAAGACGCATAAAGAACCCCTCTGGAAGTCGGTATTGTTAATTGCAGTCTTCGGAGGCTTCCTGTTTCACATGATTTGGGAGGCAAACAGCCGATACATAGTCACCTACGCCTGCCTGCTCGTGCCGCTCGCGGCTGCGGGATACGGGCGTATTTTAAAGGATTCGAAAAAGAAACGTTATTCAAAACGCAGCTAGGAATTTTATATCGTGAAGCGAGGCTTGAGTGTGTCAGAAACGACGAAAACAAAATTAAAAACGAAAAACTCGCGCATGATGCAGGCTGTTATGCTTGCCGCCTGTGTCATTGTCGCGTTTTTGAATATCGTGCCGTATCTGATACTCGGTGAGAGCTCGATTGTTACTTATCACGATCAGCTTGACGGGGAGCTCATTACCTACATCCTGAATGCGAAGCACTTATTCGACGGAAGCGACACCTACCCCGAGCTCATGAACGGCATCTCAAAGAATGGCCTCATGTCGCCGGCTCCGTTCTTTATCCTGATTTTCAGGCTTTTCAAGCCGTTTGGCGCCTTTGTGGTCTGCATGTTCACAGTGAAACTCGTGAGCATGGTCGGCATGTGCCTCTTACTAAACGAGCTTACGGGGAAAAAACTGATTTCCTTTGCTTTAGCCTGCCTGTTTACCCTGTTTCCGTTCTACACGGTCTACGGATTTTGTATCCCGGGGCAGCCATTACTTTATTATTCACTCATAGCACTTAAAAAGAAAAAAGCACGCATATGGCCGTTTGTTTATGCCGTCATTTATGCCGGCTGTTCGTCGCTTTCGCTGGTGGGATATACGATTTTAATAGGAATATTCGTTGTTTTTATCATCGATTTGATAAAGAAAAATGCTCCAACAAAGGACCTTGCTTTCGGTGCAGTTTTGACGCTTACTTACGCACTTACAAACCTAAGCCTCGTAGCACAGGCACTGGGGATTAAGGAAGGCTTTACCTCACACAAGTCGGAGGTTGTAAGAGCGGCAAGCGGATTTTTAGGCGAGTTTGTATTCCTGTTAACGGAGGGGGCAAATTATGCCAAAGGGTATCAGAAATATTACGGCTTTGCGATAGTACTTGCGATTGTCATAGGCGGAGTGTGGATTTTTAAGAAGGCAAGGACGCCGGAGATGATAGGGGAGGGAGCACTTTCAGAAGAGTCGGAGCCTGCGGAAACTTCGGAATCTGTTGACATGTCGAAATTCGCGGAAGTGTCGAAATCCGCGGAAGTGTCGAAATCCGCGGAAGTGTCGAAATTCGCGGAAACGTCGAAATC
>CAVJKK010000298.1:0-2760 GCA_963649855.1 Anaerovoracaceae bacterium | reverse complement strand
CGTTTGCTGTTGTGGCGGTGCGTTCAGCGGATTATTTGCCCTTTTTGTAATTTTCTGCCTTGCTACGGCTGTTGATTTTATTCAGGAACACTGGATTTATTTTGTAGCGATTCCTGGTGCAATTGTTGGTATTTTACTTTTGGTTTTGTTTATTAAACTTATAAAAAGTATTGTTAGTTCTATTAAAGAATGGAGAAGAGAGAGAAAATGGTGTCATGAGCATTTTTATATAATTTGTTATGATTCCAAGGAAGAGGATTACCGTCCTCATAGTAGATAAAAATTAAACTGAGAGGTAAAAATGAAACGATTTTATTTTTCTATTCTGAGTCTGTTTTTACTTTGCCTTTGCAGCTGTAAGTTTGATGCCGATGACTCAAAGGGGTCTCTTGTTGTCAGGAACAGTTCAGGAGATGCAGATGTTTACATTTCTGCTGTTTATGCAAAAGATGAAGACGCATCCGGCTGGCAGCTTGTCTGGAGTGGAAAGATTAGTTCCGGCTCAAGCGAGTTTATAGAACTGGACGAAGGAAGTTATTCTGTAAGAATTATTACAGAGAATAGCCTTTTTGAGCCGTTTTTATCTGCACAAAGTTATGAGACTGGTTATAATGTTTACAAGACGTTGAAAGAAGACGATTTTCTAAACGTTGAATTTGACGGTTCTGGAATATATTTTGCTTAAATGCCGAGTTTTTGAATTATGGAGGTTTGTTATGTTTCTTTTTAGCTTGCTGCCAGGAGGGATTTTTCTGGTTGGATTTTTCAAATTCTGCATGTGGTTGGATGCACATCCGACTATCGCAAACATGAATATATTTGTCCTGATTGGGATTATTCTTTTAATATGGTTTGCTTTCGTCTGTTTTATCGTCTATCCGCTGATGCACTTCTTTAACAAAGTTGATAAATAAACTAGAACAAGGGTGATGAGAAGATACGAAGAACCGCTGCAATTTGTATGAGTTGCAGCGGTTCTTTTAGACTGAAAGTCAGTTTAGAAAAATTTTATAAGTTACTGAAAAAACATAGGTGATTAAGAAAAATGTCAAATAGCCGTAGCTGGGGTTCTGTCCACGAACGCGTCTTGAGCTTGCCTCAACCACGTGGCTCGTGGCAGGCTCCCGGCGAAAGGATATTTGAACTTTCTTACCAACTTGAACAAAAATGATAGCAGAACCAACTGGAAGCCTTCTTGAAATTATTGGTAATTATTTTGCTTCGGCTTCATTGTTAAGGATTTTTCTGAACAGGTGGTAGAGCTGCGTTGTTTCAGTTATGTCTTTTGCTTTACCGGTGTTGATGCTGTTCATGAAAAGTCACCACTGAAAGAGTTCTTTTGTTCCGGTTTGTTTGTATTTTGCATTATAGACTATTGTCTTCTGGTGTCTGCTGTCGTTCACCGTTTACCCACCATTCTTTTACCGAGAAGCCTTCTGCGAGAACCGCCGGCTCTCCGTTGTCCCGGTGAAGTTTTCCTTCCCGCCAATATTCCTGATGTCCGTTGCCCTCAACGGCAGGTTTTTGCATGATGAATTTTCCATTGCTGTCAAACAGGTCGCCGTCAAGGAGACCATTTCTGAACAGGAGGAGAGTTTTTTTTCCGTTATCGTAGTCGTCAGCGAAGACACGGAGTCCGTTCAGGAGATTTCCGTTTTCGTCTTTCTGCGGAGTGCCGATGCCGTTAAGGTTTATGAATTTTGAATAAGATTTTTCCATAAATAAGATTACCTCACAGGTTTTATTGTACAGGATGTTTGAGAAAAACACCCTGTTTTTTTTGTTTTCTGCTATTCCAGAGCTTCGAGTTCTACTTCGTTACGAATTTCCTGGATGACGCCTTCTTTCCAGTCTTCTTCGTAGTAGCCGAAATTCTGCTGGACGGCTGGAAAACCGTGAGGGAATCCTTTAGTCCAATACTCGGCTCCGCCGTATGCGTATTCAAGAGCCGGACGGACTTCAGCGATGTGTCCTTCACTGTCGTAGATGTTGCCGTCAAGGAAGCCGTCCTTGAAGCGGCAAACGGTGTCCTCTTCCTCGCCTTCAAAACGGTATTTGACTTCTCCGTTGAGGAGTTTTCCGTCTTTGCCGATTACCGGTATGCCGATGAACTGTTTTGCCCTTGAGCATGAGTCATCGTTGTTGTTTGTTCTTATAGTTCTGATGGTATTCATAGTTAATTCCTTATTACAAGAGTTACAGGTCAGACTAGCCTTTGAGGTTTCCGAACTCAATGCTGGTTCTGAATTCCTGTCCTATGCTTTCGAGTTTTTCAGCCTTTCTTTTGCCGGCAAATGCAAGTTTCTTGAAGACCGAGAGAACGGTCTGTTTTTCTTCAAGTCCCAGTTCAATGTTGTCTTTGAGGTTTTTGTCAGATTCCTGGAATTTGTTGATTAGCTGGCAGATTGACTGAAGTTCATAGGATTTTAGTTTAATTGCAACTGTCATGTCGCTGTAATCGTTGTTCATGGTTAATCCTTAATAAATCATTGTTGAGTCGCCTGGAATGTCTTCCTGGGAAGCGGCGTTATATTCTTCCGGTGCCGGAGAATCCGCTTTTCTGCTTCCTCCAACCCACGGATTGAGCTTGCCGACTTCAGGAACGAATTTGAGGCGCTGCTGGTTTTTGCCGGTAGAGTCAGTCCAGGTGTCCATGTCGAGAAATCCCTGTACGTTGATGTAGGTGCCTTTTTTAAGGTGTTTGAACATTACGTCAGCGTAATTTCCGAAAAGTGTGAAGTCGATGAAAGTCGCTTTGTC
>CAVJKK010000297.1:0-2772 GCA_963649855.1 Anaerovoracaceae bacterium | reverse complement strand
AAACTCGATAACGATTCGTTATTGAGTTTATCGTCTTCATCTACATGGTCATTTAACGCTTTACTTGGATTTGTGTACCCTAAAATATCCGCTACATCTTTCCCCACAAAATACGGCTCGTTGTTAATTTCAACCGTGCGTATCTTGCCGAACTCTTTATTTTCAAATATCTGTAATTGGTTCATGCTGTTTTCTCCTCGTATAATAGTAATTGTGAGTTGGTTTTTAACCGTAACAAAGCACTCACTAAACTTTGTTACGGCATCTCAGCCACATAGCAGAAAACGGATGAAGCGTCAAGGGCGGCGAAGCCGTTCATCTTGACCCTTTACGCGGCAGACTTTTTCTGCTAAATGTTCGTCAGGTGTTCACATATCCATGATATAATGCCGTTAAAGACGGCAGGGGCAAGTTCGGATTCTCCTTGTTGCGCTCATTTGAGCGACTTCCGGAGAAAGTCTGTTCCCCTGAACCGGAAGTTAACTGCAAACACATAGGCTGTTTATCCGAGTCGCTTTCGCCCGATAGCAGTAGGGCTTTTCGCATTGAAAGCCTCGGAACGGATTCTGATGCGCGAGGTTGCTGATGCTCCGGGTATCATGGGTAGCTGAATGCCTGTCGTTCTTAAAATTTATTCCGCCGGGAGGTGAAACAATTGAATAACGCACTATTTGTGGGCATTGATGTAAGCAGCAAAAATAATGTTGCTTACATCATGAAGCCCAATGGGGACAAGCACAGCTCGTTTTCCATTCCGAACAATCGCCCCGGAGCCGAAATTCTTGTTGACCGAATTGTTGAGGTTCTGCGCAGGCTTTTCATTCCAAAGGTAGTTATCGGTATGGAATCAACATCTGTTTACGGAGATAATCTGATGTATTTCCTCCGCGAAACGGGCAAATTCTCCGGCTTTGAAAAGAAACTGCATATGCTTAATCCGAAACAGGTCAAAAAGTTCAGGGATACTTACTCGGATTTGCCCAAAAACGATTTTGTTGACGCTTTCATTATCGCTGACCACCTGCGTTTCGGAAGAATCAATAAAGAAGTTTATATGGGCGACTATCGTTATGAAGCACTTAAAGCCTTAACCAGAGCCAGACATCAGACCGTACAGAGCCTAACGCGTGAAAAACAGCGTTTTCTGAATCAACTGTTTATGAAGTTTTCCGGCTTTTCACAGGAAAAAATCTTTTCAAATAATTTCGGAGCAACTGCCACCGCTGTTATTGAAAATTTCAAATCCTTGGACGAGCTTGCATACATCGATTCTGACGAGCTTGCCAATTTCATAAAAAAGCACGGCAGAGGGAAATTTGAAAATGTTGACGGTATTGTTTCGGATTTGCGAAAGGCTGCTCAAAATTCTTATCGACCGCCAACGGTCATTGCGGATTCCGTAAATCAGATACTTGCCATTTCTATGTCAACTATCCGTCTCCTGCAAGGTCAGGTCAAGGAATACGATAAAGCTATCGAAAAGCAGCTTTCAACCATACCCAATACCCTTACTTCCGTAAAAGGCATCGGTCTTGTCTATGCTGCAGGCATTATTGCCGAGATAGGTGACATAAACCGCTTTCCCTCGCAGGCTTCTCTTGCCAAATATGCCGGTCTTACATGGACACAGCACCAGTCAAGTGAGTTTGAAGCGGAAGATACCCGTCTTATTCGCTCCGGCAATCACCATTTGCGCTACTATCTTTGCGAAGCCGCCAATTCTCTGAGAAAATGCGACCCGGAGTTTCGGCGTTTCTACAACCTCAAATTCCATGAGGTCTCAAAGCACCAACACAGACGCGCACTCGCTCTTACTGCCCGCAAACTGGTCAGGTTGGTTTATGCTCTGCTTAAAACCAACCGCCTGTATATCCCGCCGGAGGAATAATTCCGGCAAAACCGGACGCCCTGTCAAAAAATCCTGACCGGCAGGGCTTGGTTAAGTGCACCTTTCTTGCACTTTTTCTTGGATTTTTGCCGCTGTTTTTATTAAATTATTTTCCATTACCCCCTTGACTTTTCACCATAGGACTTTCCGTTTAATATGGTTTGGTATTGTCCCGAATGTCCCGTATCTCTCTTGTCGCACGCTGCTTGGAGCGCGTACCGAAGAATTGCGGGATCTTTTTCGCCTGAAAAATGAAATAGGCAATCGGGTATGTGATTGCAATGATCCACAAAAGGTGTCGCCTGTGCCGTATGCACCGTAATACACACCGCTTGCAAGCCGCATATTTCCCCTGAAAACACCGCCGCGTTCAAAAAGAACCGCGTCGCCGCTTTTAAACGAGGCATTGTGAACCTCTACCCCCGCAGGTGTAGCCCAAGCGGTTTTGGGGCTTTTGCCGTCGTTTGAGTCGTCGCCCTTTTCCGAAACATAATAGGTTGTTCCCGTAATTTTAACGCCCTGTTTGTTTGAAGAAAGTATTTTTGAGCGCATTTCATCTGCCTCGTTATCGAGCGTGCCCACAACCGGGAAGCAAAGCCCTGCCGGATTTTCATGCCATGAGCGGTCAGGATTTGCCGGCAAATCGGAATTGGGCTTTTTCACGGTTATTTCCGATGTAACATAGCTTACCGTCTTACCCGACGATTGACTTTCGGTGGATGACGTTACGGAAGAAGTTACCTCCGATGACGTCGTCGCAGTATCTGATGATCCGCTTTCGGTCTTACCCTGATTATCGGTCTTGCCGTTATCCTTTCCACAGGCGGAAAGTGAAAAAATCAATACTGCCGTTAATAATACCGTCAATATTCTTTTCATATTTC
>CAVJKK010000296.1:0-2774 GCA_963649855.1 Anaerovoracaceae bacterium | reverse complement strand
GAAAAGGATTTTTTCAACGTCAAAAAACTTTTTGTCTCGAAGACCGACAGAGAAAAACGCTCTCAAAATGAAATTCTTTTGAAATGCGAAATTGACGCGGCTTTTCAAAAAAGAACTTTCAAACAATTGTCCGCCGTGTGGAAACTCATAGATGTTATTTTTGAATCTGAAAATGGCAGACGTCCGATTGAAGAAGAAAAGTATGAATTATATCTGGATTTGCTTGAAGTATATGCGGATAAAATCCCGAACAGATACAACAATCAGTTAAGGTCAATTCATATTTCTGAATCAAACACAATGGCGGCTGCCCATTTTATTGACGGGCTTTTGAATCATCTTGCCACAATGTGCAATCTTACGGGCGATTTACAGGCGACTGTAAGAAGCGTTTTATACGAATGGGAAATATGGCGGGGAAAACTGGAGCACGATATAAACGATGACCGCACAATCGAAGAAATGCGTAAATATGTTGTTTATTCGGAAGCGTCAGGAAGAACACCGGTACATTTTCACCATATCGTGAGCCGTGGAGCGTGTCCGGCGGCAATAAATAAAGCGTGGAATATTGTAGCGCTTACACCAGACGAGCACAGATTTTTTCATGAGCAATGCAAAAACTATGATGAGTTTTTGGAAGTCTATCCGCATTTAAGGGGAAAGATTGAAAGGGCGCAGAAAAAATGCGCTGAACTTATGAGAAACAACAATTCGCTTGCTATACAGGCGTTTGAATAATCCAGAGAGGAAAAGATGAAATATTTCAAGATATACGTTTCATACAAAACTCTTTTTCAACAGCTCAACGCTTTTGAAGTAAAGAAACTTGTGTGTTTCATGCTTGATTATGTGGATTCAGGAACGATTCCTGAAATACACGGAAAAAGACTTAGAGCGGCTTTTGAGGCGCTGAAAAGGCTTCATGATGACGAGCTGCAAAAAGAACGTGAGAAAAAGCGTTCTGCCGGTCAAAAAGGGGCTAAAAGAAGATGGAATAGCAACGCTATAAACAAAAATAGCAGTGCTATAAAAGAAAATGGCACCGCCATAAAGAAAAATAGCAGTGCTATAAACGGCTAATTTGGGGTAAAAAAATGAATAATATTAGTTTTAATCCATACTTTGCACAAAAACGGAATGGAAGAGGCAATAATCTTTCAGAACATTCTTTATTGGTGCGAGCATAACCGAAAGAACAGTAAAAATTTTTTTGATGGAACTTATTGGGTTTACAACACAGCAAAAGCATTTTCTGAGCAGTATATCTTTATGAATGAACGGAAAATCAGATACTCACTCAAAAATCTTGAGGACAAAGGTTTGATTCTTTCAGCTTGCTATAACGCTACTAAGTACGACAGGACAAAATGGTATGCGGTCTCGGATTTTGGAAGAAAAGAGATGAGGGAATGTATCCAAAAACTTGGAGACGAAATTGTTAATGACAACAATTGCACGTGCAATAATGTCGATTCCAATGACAAAAAATCGAAAATGGATATGACAAAATTGTCAAATGACAAGTTACAAAATTGTAAGTTGTCAACTGACAAAAATGTCAGACCTATACCAAATTTAAAAACAGATGTAAAAACAAATTTAAACACAGTTGTTGTAGACGATTCGGAAAACTTGCAAACAGAAAAACAAGAAAATGATTTTCAGGAAGAAACAACAACACAAGAAAAGCAAAACAAAACTGAGACTGAAAAAAACAACCGTTTCACTAAACCTACTGTCGAGCAGATAAAAAAATATTGCGATGAGCGAAAGAACTCAGTAAATCCACAGTATTTCTTTGACTATTACGAATCGAAAGGGTGGCTTGTCGGTAAAACGCCTATGAAAAACTGGCAAGCGGCGATAAGGACCTGGGAGCGAAACGAAAACACAAGAAAAACAGTCCGGCCTGGAGGCGGTTCTCTTATGTCGCAGATTGAAGCGGACTGGAAGCCAACCGAGGCTGATTTGAATATTTTTTAGAGGGGGCAAGCAAAATGGGAATCAAGGCAATAAGCAGTCTTGACATTGCAAAAATATATACGCCGGTTGACGATGAAGAAGTAAGACGGCTTGAGGCGGAAGAGGCGGAAAAACGCAGAGAGTGGAAACGTCAGGAGCTTGAAAGCCATTACAGAAACACGGCGGAAAGCGGAGTAAACCCGCGCTATTGGGGCGAAGGTATTGGGACATATGTAGCTGAAACAGCTGAGGAAAAGGCGAACCTTGAGGCTGTGAGAAACTATGTGTCTGAACAGAAGCAGAACAAAACGCTTTTGATGTTCGGAAATTACGGAACTGGCAAAACTCATCTGGGGTGCGGCATAATCCGTGAGAGGGGCGGAAAATACGTAACAAGTCTTAAGCTGTGCATTGAGTATGAAACAGGCTCAGACTATAAGGCGCAGAAGAACAAGCTACAGATTCTGAATGAATATTCAGC
Organism: Anaerovoracaceae bacterium; assembly: GCA_963649855.1. Taxonomy (GTDB): domain Bacteria; phylum Spirochaetota; class Spirochaetia; order Treponematales; family Treponemataceae; genus Treponema_D. The sequence continues at coordinate 328 of CAVJKK010000296.1, read as the reverse complement.
ATTGCCAATGCTTGTGGTTGATGAAATAGGGCGGGGGCTGAAAACGCAAGTAGAGAAAGAGATTCTTGCGTATATTCTGAACGAGAGGTACGAGAAAATGCTCCCGACGGTGCTTATCACAAACTTGTCAAAACAGGCTTTTGTGGAGCTTGTCGGCACGGCGATTTTTGACAGAATGACTGAAACGGCGGTAAGTCTTGTTTTTACCGGAAAATCAAGAAGACTTGGAAAAAGGGCTGCTTAAAAAGCGGGAGGAAAAGATATGACAGATATAAACAAAGTTTTTTTAATTGGCAGAGTAACGGCAGATATTGACGCCGTACAGGGC
>CAVJKK010000295.1:0-2786 GCA_963649855.1 Anaerovoracaceae bacterium | reverse complement strand
GTGCTAAAATAATTCATTATAAATTCTCAACAGTAAGATAAATCATTTTGGGTGGGTAAAAAATGACAATTCTTGGAATTCTTATTTCTACGGCTGTTTCTGTCGCTGTAGTGTTTGTTCTTCGTTCCATTGGGCATGATGACAGTCCGATGCCAAAAGTAAAAAATTATGCAGATACAAGAATCCGGCAGATGGATGAATATTTCAGGGAGAAGACCTCAAAACTCAATGAAGTTTCGGCAGAATGGGACTCTCACCATGTGACTGCGGCTGCGGAGATAAACAGAATTGAAAAGCAGATTGAAGAATTCAAGCAGATAAGCAGAACTTTTGATTCCCAGTTTTCCGCTGTAGAGAATATTGCAAAAAAAGTTGACGCATACGGCAAGGCTCTTGAAAACCTTATGGAAATGACCGATCGCGTTGAAGAAAATCTTCAGGCGGTAAAAAAAGAGAGCGTCATCGTTGATAAACTCAACGCAAAGATTGATGCCGGAAAGAAATCAGTTGAAGAAATCGAAAAGAAAATCCCGCTCATCGTAAAAGATTTCCGCGAAAAGAATAACGACAGCCTCAAGCTCATCGGCGCGGAAATGCTGAACAGGTTTACCGAAAAAACAGACTTAATTGAAAAAAACATTCAGTCGGCTACCGTTCATTCTGACGAAGCACTTGCAAAAATTGAACAGGGAATCCGCTCGGCGTACGACAATGCTGCCCAGAAGGCAAAAAATCTCGAAGATTCTGCATTTACAAAACTCACTGAGCAGGCAAAACTCCGCGCAGACCACGTCGTAAAGACCGTAAACGAAAAGACAGCCCAGCTCACGAAAGAACAGAACGACAAATTTGCAGAACTCCAGAAGACGCTCGAAAAACGCAATTCTGAGTTCAGTGCGCAGATGAACGAAAAGGCACAGGGGCTTGAAGACGAAGTCCGCACAAAGATAAATGACCTTTCTTCTTCTCTCAAGACAAAATCCGAAAACTTTTCTGCGTCCCTTGAAGAAAAAATCGCCCTGCTCAATCAGACCCTGCAGAACAATCTTACCGCGTTTGACGAAACCCTCCAGCAGCAGATTCTTGCAACACAGACGGCAATTCAGGAACTTCAGTCTGATTCTGACGGCAACGGAAAAAGTCTTGCGGAACTTACGGAACGCCTTGAAGCACAGACGGCGGAACTCAACAGCCGCTACGGTTCACTTTTTGAAAACGCAATTGCAGACGCGGACGCAAAAGAACACGCTGCCTTTGAAAAATACCAGCAGATTGCAGAAAATCACCTCAACACCTACAAGTCGGCAGTTGAAGATAAAATCAATTCGGTTGAAAAAGACGTCAATGCCAGCGTTGCAGCAATCCAGAAGGCTATGGGCGACAGTCAGACCGGCGCTACGGCGACAGCGGCTGCAATTGAAAAGGCAACGGAAGAAGCAAAACTTAAGCTTGCAGGTTTCCAGAGCCAGGCGGACGAAAAAATTGCAGCAATCAATAGGATGATTGCCGACAACATTAAAAACATTTCTTCGGCTTATGACGAAAAACAGACGGAACTCCTTTCAAATGTCGACAAGCAGCTTGAAGAATACAGAAATAACATGGAGTACCGCTTCAACAAACTTCAGACGACGGCAAGCGACATCGACACGCTCGAAAACAACCTCCGTCTTGCGCTCGAAAAAACACAGAATTCTGTCGTTGCGGATTTTACGAAGTTCTCGGATTCACAGAAAGAACAGCAGGCTAAGTTTGAAGAATCCGTAAAGCAGGATAACGAAGAAATTACCGTGCAGATTGAAAATCTCGAAAAGAATCTTGATTCAATCAGGGCGACGGCAAGCGACAACGTAAGCGCGACCCTTGCGGATTTTGAATCCAAGTTCGGCGACGACCTTAAAAAGCGCGGCGAAGCGATTACGGAAGATTTGAACGGCTGGAAAAACAGCATGGATTCAAAACTTGCGGTCATCAGTTCGGACTATGAAAATTCGCGCCGTGAACTTGAAAACGAGTACAGCGAAAACCTTAAGAATCAGCTTGCAGAACTTGCGGCAAAGAATCATACGCAGCTGCAGGGGCTTGAAGGCGGACTTGAAACTTCTGCCGCGGATTTGCGAGCAAAGATTAACGCAGTTGAAAAGGCGGTCAGCGACTACACGGAACAGAGCCGTCAGAATCTGCAGGAAGCAACGAACGGACAGGGCTCTTTTGTCAAGACTTCGCTCGAAGCTTACAACCAGCGCATGGAAGAACTGTTTTCCAAGTCAGAAAAAGATGCACAGAGCCGGCTTGCGGAACTTGAAGAATCAATCAGCGGGCAGGCGCAGACAAATCAGGCAACGATTGACGGAATGCTCGGGGAATTCAACGCATGGAGAACCCAGCTTAAAAATCAGTTTGACCAGACAAAGAATATGTTTGCAGACCAGCTGAACAACGTAAAGCAGAGTTCAGAGCAGAAGATTTCTGTTTTCGAGGAAGAATTCAAACAGAACATCGAGCAGTTCAAGACGGAAACACAGACTGAACAGCAACAGCTGACGGAAAACGTTGAAAAATTAAAGACAGACATTCAGACTTCACTTGAAGCTTACAATGAGCGTTCGGAATCAATCGTTGACCAGCTCAACAAATCTTACGAAGAAATGCTCAACGACACACAGCGCCGTGTTCGCGAACAGAATGCGGACAGCGAAAAGGCAATGCGCGACCTGCGTGCAAAGATTCAGGAAGCAAACGAAACGAACGAAACCCTTCGTGCTGAAATGATAATGCGCATGCAG
>CAVJKK010000294.1:0-2795 GCA_963649855.1 Anaerovoracaceae bacterium | reverse complement strand
GAACTGATCAGCCGTAGAAACAGAGATTGCATTCTTAATCTGGCTTACAGAAGTGATTTCGCTGAGCCGTGAGCTGGTTCCGACACCGCTTTGTGTTTTTGAAGCTGAGATTGAAAGACTTGAAGATGAAGAAGAACTTCCGCTTGAAGATGAACCTGAGCTTGAACTGCTTGATGAAGAACCAGATGAAGATGAACCTGAAGAACCAGAACCGCTTGATGAAGAATCTGAAGTTGTAGTTGTCGTTGTAGTCTTTGCAAGTTCAAATACGCGCATTGAGCTTGATTTTGAATAGAGGTAGTAAGTTCCTGCAGCTGTTGCCGTGTAAGAGAACTGGCTTGCAGATGTTCCTACGTCAGCGCTTGCAACAACGTCGCTTCCGTCTGAAAGCTGGAGTGTTCTTGATGATTTTGCATTTACAACGGCAGTCAGAACGTCACCCTTGGCAAGAGTTACCTTGAATGCGCGGTAAGTCGGTTCTACGCCGTCAGAGCCGCCCTGTAAATCCCATGCTTTTGTGTAAGAAGTTGAACCGTAAGTTGCAGAAACTGAAGAAATCTTTACAGCCTTTTTGCTCGTTGCAAGGAGGGTAAAGTCGCCGTAAGCAGTGTTTGAAGTAACGCTTCCTGTTGAGTAAGAATCAGCAGCAACTTTTGAAGTAGAAGTTGTAGTTGTTGTTGTAGAACCAGATGAAGAACTTGAACCGCTTGAAGATGAGCTGCCAGATGATGAACTTGAAGAAGAACCTGAAGAGCTTGAGCCGCTTGATGAACTTGAAGAACTTCCGCTTGAAGATGAACCTGAAGAAGAAGTGTCAGTTGAGCTTGAAGTAGTTTCGTTGTAAGCAGTTGTTGCGCCTGTGTAGCTTTCAAGTTTTGATTTTAATGTAGTGTCAACGTCGTAGCTTGTGTCTGCACTGTCAGAGAAGGTGTAAGTAAAGTCTCCGCCTTCGATACGTCCTGCATATTTCTTTACGTTTGCAACAGCTGTTTCCGGAGAATCTGCAGTGTAAGAATACATGATTGAAGATGTATCAAAGTTGTTGTATGTGTTTGAACCTGAAAGTGAAACTACAGAAGAAGGTACTGTCGTTGATTTTGAAGAAACAACGTAAGCGTCAAAGTCAGAAGTTGTGTCAGCGCCTGAGTATGTTCCGCCGTAAGGAATGAAGTAGTAAGTGCCTGTCATCGTGTTGTTGTAAGCCTTAATCATTCCGCCTGCTTCTTTAGAGAATGTAGCGTTGTCGTTGTCTTTTGAAGTACCGCCGGCATAGAGGTCAGAACCCTGCATTGAAATCATCATCGGATATTTGCAGTTTCTGAAGTAGTTTGCTTCCATAAATACTGATGCGCCGAGACATGCGCCTGCACCGTATTTTGCGTTTCCGTCGTAGTAGTTGTTGTAAACGTGTGCTGAGTAGTAGCGGCAGCGCGGGTGGCGTGAATCAGAATGGTCGTACCAGTTGTGGTGGTAAGTGATGTAAAGGTCAGAAGTTGTTCCTTCGCTCAAACCAAGAAGATTGCATTTTCCTGAATCCCAGAAGTGGTTGTAAGAGAATGTAACGTAAGTTGATTTTTTGCAGTCGAGAGCACCGTCGCCTTTTTTCTGGTCAGCATCTCCGCCGGCTGAGCCGTAGAACATATCACAGTTGTGAACCCATACGTTCTTGTTTGACTGCTGGAGTGAAACGTTGTCGCCTTCGCTTGAGTCTACCATCATGAAGCCGATGTTTGAAATTTCAACGTACTGTGCGTTCTTAATGCGGATTCCCCAGCCGTAAGCCGTTGCGTCAGAACCGATACCTTCGATTGTGATTCCGTTTGAAAGAAGTTTTGATGAACTTGAGCCGGAAATCATGATGTCTCCGCCGTCCATCGTTTCAAGGTCAGTAACTTTTCCGATTAAGCGTACACACAGAGGGCGGTTGTCGTAGCCTTTCTTGAAGCCGTTGAGAATGTTCTGCAGACCCGTGTAGGCTGTAGTTGTGCCTTTTGCTGATGTCGTAACGTCGAGGGAAACTGAATCTTTTGTTGATTCGTTTACGTACAGAACAACAGCGTTGTCTTTTAATGTTCCGTCAGCATTGTAAGCACCCGGAACTGTTGAGCCGTAGAAGCCGAAACCTGCTCTGTCGTGGCTTGCAACGTTTACAGTTGCGGTAAGATAAGAAGAACCGCTTGTAACTTTGAGTGTGTGGCTTCCTGCAGCAAGACCCGGAACGTCACATCTCCACTGATTTCCGATTTTTCTTGTAAGGTAAGAACTTACTTCCGTGCCGTCGCATGTAACCGTGTAGCTTGAAGAAGAGCCTGTCCATACGATGTAAGCGCTGTTGAGCCAGCCCTGTGCCTTTACGCCTGTAAGACCTGAGCCGCTTGGGGTAGTTGAAGAAATCGAACCGCTTATTCCGCTTGAGGCTGAGTAAGAAGAAGCAGCGCGACTTGATGAAACTTCAGAAACTTCTGCAGCTCCTGAATCGTCTGAGTCTGCGTCAGAGATGGCGAGACAGCCAGAGAACACAAGTCCTGCAGCAAGAACAAGACTTGTCAGAGCCGTAGAAGCCCTTAAACTTTTTTTCATAATATCCTCCGTTATGAAATATTGAAAATTGCATCCAGAAATCCCCGAATTTTTTATGGTGCAACTTCAAGTGCAGAAAAGAAAGGCAATAAACTTTTTTTAATTATGTATTTTTAACTTGAGGTTAAACTTCTCATAGTCCGAATACTGAGTTTTTATGATTAATAGTTTTTAAGGCTTCCGGTCAGCCCCGTCATCAGGCTGAAGTATCACTG
>CAVJKK010000293.1:0-2800 GCA_963649855.1 Anaerovoracaceae bacterium | reverse complement strand
GGCATACCTGCCTCCTCTGTTTGATGACAGAACCGACCGAGAGCCTTTTTCAGAATATCTTATTTCAAAAACTCGAAGTTATGGCTAATAAAGATTTCAAACTGGGACAAATTGTACTTTTTTTGAATGTTTTGCGCTATAATCGCGGGTATGATGTGTTTTGAGGGAAAATCGGCTCTTGTTGTTGGCGGAAGCGGTGGAATCGGCTTTGCCGTTGCTGAAATTTTATTGAAAAACGGTGCTGACCTGACCATTCACGGAAGAAACGTGCAGAAAACTACGGCTGCGGTAGAGAAACTTGAAGAAAGTTTTCCGGATTCAAGAGTGAAAAGCCTTGTTTTTGATTTTGACAGCCAGAACTTCGAGGCACTCAAAGGCTCTGAACTTGAAAAATCTGCCCGGAATGCGGACATCCTGTGCGTCTGCTACGGACCTTTTATTCAAAAAACTTTGGAAGAAACGAAGATTGAAGACTGGCAGAAAACTGCCCTTCTGGATTATGCCCTGCCGGGTTTTTTAGTGAGCTGTGCCCTGCCGGCAATGAAAAAAAAAGGTTTTGGAAGGATTCTGCTGTTTGGCGGAACGGGAACGAATTTCCGCAGTGAGTTTTTTACGAATGCGGCTTATGCCGGGGCGAAAACCGGCGTCGGGGTGCTGGTACAGTCGGTGGCGGCGGCTTTTGCGGATTCTGGAATTACCTGCAATGCAATTCTGCCGGGCTTTACGAAAACTGAATATCTGAGCGAAAAGGCTGCCGGAGCTTTAAAAGAAAAAATGCCCGGAAAAAAACTGATTTCCCTTGAGTCTGTGGCAGATTGTGCCGAATTTCTATTGAAACATTCTGACCTGAACGGAGTTTTATTAAGAGCCGACCGTGGCTGGTGCAGAAAATAAAGCAGGGACTGAAAATTTCCCTACGCCGGATTGGAGTACCGCCGCAGGCGTTGTTTTGCAACGCAAAACAATGGAGCGACAGCGGAAGTGCGGAAAGCCGGAATGCGTCCAGAATGTCCAAAATCTCTATTTTACGGGGATTTAAAAAATTGACTAATGACAAAAATTCGGGTATGATTTAGATTGTATCTGAAAGGTATGGTAGGAGTTATATGAGTAACAATAATCTGGTTCCTGGATTTAACGATGAAAAGGATGACAGTCTTAAAATAAATCTGGAAAAAGTTCCGGAAGTTGAAAATTGTCTGACTATCTATCTGTCTGGATACATTGATACTTACAATTCAAGTTTTTTCCAGAAAAGAGTTGCAAAAGTTGTTGAAGCGGGCTTTGTGAATTTGATTTTCAACTGCGCTTCATTGAATTATGTTTCTTCTACGGGTATTGGTTCTTTTACTGCTTTTCTGAAGATGGTAAAACCGAAGGGCGGAGACATTGTTCTGCTGGAAATTCAGCCGAAAGTTTATGAAGTTTTCCAGCTCTTAGGCTTCAGCCAGTTTTTTAACATTAAAGATACGATGGGAGATTCGATCAACTTCTTCAAGCAGGGCGCTCCCGTTGAAGCAAGCGTTTTCCCGAAGATTTTCAGCTGTCCGGTCTGTGCAAAACGGCTTAAGGCGACGAGAAGCGGGCGTTTCCGCTGTTCTGAATGTAAGTCGATTCTTGCAATTGACCAGCAGGGACAGGTTTTCCTCGGTTAGTTTAATTTGATTTTTTGATCCGCTGGCAGTGGCTGGCGGATTTTTTTTTGATGAATGAAGCAGATGCGGGTGCTGCCTGTGGATAACTTGTGGACGGCTGTGTGCAACCTGTGGATAAATCGGCGGAATCCTTGTGCTGATTTATCAGATTGAGGGAAATGCCTGTTATGCGCAGGATAAGCAAATTGCGGAAAATACGGATAAATATTGCTAAATCATTGTAATATAAAAAAATATACCGGCGGAAAAAGAAAGTGAAAAAAAATTAAAAAATTTTTTCTTTTAATATTGACACGCTCAAATGCCGAAAATTTAGCAACTAACGAAAGTTTGTGTTTATAACTTGTGGATAACTTGTGATTTTGGAGTGTATGACCAGATGAAAACTGCCCTGAACATGCTGATTTATTACGTTGTGGCTGTACTTGCCGGACTGCTTGTTGCCGCGGGAATCTACATGATTTGCTGCGACCTGACGGTGCTTGTTTCAGGCGAGGAAATGAAGTTTTTCAACTGGAATTTTTTTGTACATGGGCTTCTGGTTACGTTTCCGATGGTTGTGAGTTTTGTACTCGGTTTTCTGATTTTTTACGGAATCCGCCATTCTGAAAATCATTTTTTCAGACTGGGAACTTACATTCTGCTCTGTGCCTTGGCCTGGCTCATTCTGATTCCACTGAGTTTTAATCTTAAAAAATCCTATGAAGAATCTTTCGGTCAGAATCCTGAAGTGAACAGACTTTCTTCCGGGTATTTTCGGAAAATTGACGGAAACATTTTTTATTTTTCGCGGGTGAGTGAGGACGGAAAGGCGGAAGGCATTTTTATTGATCTTACCGGGATTTCCGGGGAGACTGGAAAAATCGTGCGCTTCTCTGAGTTTAAAACTGATTCAATCATAAAAAATAATCTGACGGGGGCTTTTGCGGACATTTCCATAAAAGATGCCGTGGAATTGCCGGCAGTTGTCTTTGTTCCCCTGCTTGTCTATGAAAAACTGATTGAAAAGGCACAGAACGCGTGGGAAGGCGGTTTTGCGCACTGGCTGTGTTTTCTGAGCTTTGTCCTTGCGGTGTGTTCCGTGGTGGCTTTTCAGTATACGAGCGGATGGCGGCTCATTAATGCGCTTGCCGTGCTGATTGCAG
>CAVJKK010000292.1:0-2808 GCA_963649855.1 Anaerovoracaceae bacterium | reverse complement strand
CAATTTATACAATAATTCAAAAACTCGACATTCAGACTAATTATCGTTATTCCGAATTTATTATAAAAACACAAAGTCAAGGTTATTTAAAAGATTGTCAGACGGCTCGATAGAAGTGTGACAGCTGAGTAGGTAAGCAGGAGGCAGCTGCATAGGTAAGTGATTGACAACTGCATACGGTATGCAGGAGGCAGCTGCATAGGTAGGTGATTGACAGCTGCATACGGTATGCAGGAGGCAGCTGCATAGGTAGGTGATTGACAGCTGAATACGGTATGCAGGAGGCAACTGCATAGGTAGGTGATTGACAGCTGAGTAGGGAAGTTATGGCTAAAATGCGCTTCTGCCGCGGAAGGAGCGGGCTAGGGTCAGTTTGTCGATGTATTCGAGGTCGCCGCCGACGGGGAGTCCGCTTGCGAGGCGCGTTACCTTTACGCCGTTTATATTCGAGAGAATTTTCTGTATGTACATTGCGGTCGTATCGCCTTCTACGGTCGGGTTTGTGGCGAGGATTACTTCTTTTACACTGCCGTTCTGTACGCGGTCAACCAGCGACTGAATGTTCAGTTTTGAAGGTCCTATTCCTTCGAGCGGTGCAATTACTCCGCCGAGCACATGGAACAGACCGTTGAATTCCCGCGAAGAATCAATCGTGGTTACGTCCTGAGGCTGTTCAACCACGCAGATAACGCTCTTGTCGCGCAGCGGGTCGGAACACACCGGGCACGGGTCTTTTTCTGTCCACGCACCGCAGACTGAACACGGTTTTATGCGCTGCTGGAGTGTTTCAAGCTGATGTGCAAAACGGCTTACCCACGCGCTGTCCGCCTTTAAAATGTAGTTTACGAGACGTCCGGCGCTTTTTTTGCCGATTCCCGGCAGGCGTGAAAAACTGTCCGTTAATTCATCAATCGCGTTCAAATTAAAGCCCCATTCCCATATTGTTCAGCATAGGACCTGCTTTTTCCTTTACCTGTTCCTGAACTTTTTCCACTGCGTCGTGGCTTGCGGCAACGATTAAATCCTGGAGCATGCCTACGTCGCGGGCGTCAACGCAAATCGGGTCGAGTTTTATTGCGGTCATCTCAAAGTGTCCGTTCATGGTAACCTGAACCATGTTTCCGCCGGCAGAACCGGTTACGCTTATGTTCTTGAGTTCTTCCCTCATCTGGTTCATCGAGCCCTGAATATCTTTTAAGTTTTTTACAAGATCAAACGGATTCATCATCTTCTTCCTCTGTAACTTCGTTCGTAAGATTATTATTTTCCGGAGAATCGTCGGTTGACTCTTCTTCAGTATTTTTAGCATTTTCCGCCGGACGTGCCGACTGTGTGCGCTCACCCTTTGCGATAATCTGTCCCCTGAAAAGCGAACACAAAAGCTGAACTTCGTAAGGTGCGTTTGCCGTGCTGCCCGGGGATTCCGCCTGTTTAAGGCTTACCGCAAACTGCACGTTCTGCCCGAAGCGTTCCGATATTTTCTGTGCAATCGCTCCCGCCTGCTTCTGAACCTGAGACTGCGTAAAACTTGAACTGACCGTCGTGCTGATTGTCGTTCCGTCAAAAGTCCATTCGCCCGTCTGATTTAGCGTTGTGGCAAGAATTGCCGTCGTTTCGCTGTGCGCAAGTTCTGCGATTACGGTCTGTCTGAGCGTCTTCATGTCGCGGACAGGACCTGAAGGGGCGGTAAATGCTTGCTCCTGCTGTGGCTGCTGTTCAGAATCCGGCAAGGTCTGCGGACTTGCAGAAAAGTCAGAAAAAGTGTTGTCCGGTGGAACGGCATCTTCCGGTGCATAGGAATATTCCTCCTGTGCAGGCGGAATTTCAGAGAAAAACGATCTTTTTGTGGTGTAAGAGTTTTGAGCCGCTGATTGATCAGGCGGTTCAGCGCCGCCGTGGCTAAAAGATCTGCTTGTTCCTGTGTTTGCCCCGCCGTTTTGCTGCGGTGGAGTCTGCGTCTGTGGCTGCGGAGTTTGTGCGCCCTGCATCAGAAGATTTTTTGCCTTTTCAATCGCATTTTTAACTTCTGCCGGCGAAACATATTCAGTCAGCCAGCTCAAACGGCTAAAGGCAAGTTCAAGTTCGTAACGAGGACTTAAAGAATAGCGGATGTCGCGGTACAGCTGCAGGAAAATGCTCACGGCACGTTCAATCTGAACGCTGTTCCATTTCTGAAGCACCGTCTGGCTGTAACGCTCGGCACTCTGCCCTAAAAGCGATTCCTTTGTAATTCCGTTTTTGATTAAAAGAAGTGAACGCAGATAGTCCGTAGAGTTTGAAATGAGCTGTTCAATTGAAATTCCTGCCTGCAGAAAGGCGTCGAGTTTTTCAAGCACCGTCTGGGTCTGATTCTGAACGCAGTTTTCAAAAATTTCGTTTAAGCGGTCAACGCCCACAAGTCCCAGTTTATCGCGGATTTTGTCGTAGGTGATTTTGTCTCCACTGAACGCCGCAACCTGATCAAAAAGAGTGTAGGCATCGCGCATTGAACCCGTAGATTCCCGCGCAATCCAGTAGAGAGCTTCGTCTTCTGCTTCGATTCCGATTTCCTTAGCAGCAAGAGAGAGCTGTTCCTTGACTTTTTCAATCGGTACAAGGCGGAAGTTGAACTGCTGGCAGCGGCTTTTTATCGTTGCAGGAACTTTCTGAAGTTCAGTCGTGGCAAAAATAAAGATGACGTACGGAGGCGGCTCTTCAATCGTCTTTAAAAGAGCGTTGAAGGCGGAAGTAGAAAGCATGTGGACTTCGTCAATGATGTAAATCTTGTAACGGCAGCTCTGAGGCGGGAACAGGACTTCATCCTTAATC
>CAVJKK010000291.1:0-2822 GCA_963649855.1 Anaerovoracaceae bacterium | reverse complement strand
CATGACTTCTCCAGAAGAAGCGGCTCTCTTCATGCAGACCGTTCAGGAAATTTTGCGCTACGTAAAAGTTACAAACGGTAACCTTGAAGAAGGAAACATGCGCTGTGACGCAAACATCAACCTGAATGTGTGGGAAGACGGAAAGCTCTATCATACGCCGATTTCTGAAATCAAGAACCTGAACTCTTTCAAGTCAATCCGCGAAGCCTGTGCCTACGAAGCAAAACGACAGCTCAAGGAATTTGAAGAAGACCGTCAGGAATTCAATCCGGGCTATAAAAACACGATGAACTGGGACGAAGACAAGGGCGTTACGCAGATCATGCGTACTAAAAACTCTTTCGTTGATTACCGCTTTGTCGTTGAACCGGACATCAAACCGTTCAAGGTAAACGAAGAACTGATTGCGCGTGCTGAAAACCGTGTTGGTGAGCTTCCGGAAGCAAAGAGAATCCGTCTGCAGAAGCAGTTCGGACTTTCAGACTTTGACGTTGAAACTTTGACTTCTACCCGCGAACTTGCATTGTGGTTTGAAGAAGCGGCGAAGGGCGCAAAGGACGTTAAAAAGGTTGCAAACTGGATTCTTGCCGAACTCCTTGCCGTGCTCAACGAACAGAGAAAAACCATCAGCGAAGTGAACATTACGCCGGCTCATATTACCGGGCTTGTAAATGCGATTGCGGATAAAAAGATTTCAAATGCTCAGGGAAAAGTCGTCTTTGCAAAGATGCTTGAAACGGCAAAACTTCCTGAACAGATTATCAAAGATGAAGGAATGGAAACTGTTTCCGATTCTGGCGCAATCGAAGCAATCGTTGACACTGTTATTTCTGAAAATCCGAAGGCGGTTGCAGACTTCAAGGCTGGAAAAACGAACGTTGTCGGCTGGCTTACGGGTCAGGTCATGAAGGCTTCTAAGGGAAAGGCAAATCCTGGAATGGCATCTAAACTTGTGGGCGAAAAACTCGCAAAACTGTAATTTAGCTGATGAGTGAAAATTCAATCCTTGCTGAAAAAATAAAAGAACGCTACGGTACGATAAAGCGCGCGCGCGGTTCATTTCTGTACACGGAAAAGAGAGTCCGCCTTACCGACCTTTTTCTTGAAGGCGGGCGGGCTGTCTTAGGCTGGGGAAGTGACTGGTGCAGCGCGTGGACGATTTTCAAGAACGTCATCAGCCGCGGTACTACCGGAAGTTTCATTACGGACTTTAACGCGGTTTCTAAAGACAGCAGAAAATCAAGACTGAGCCGTGCCGTTTCTGCCCTGCTTGCAGACGACAGACAGGCGGTCATTTTTAATTCTAAAAAAGAAGCTCTGAAGGCGGCTCTGGGGTTGAGTGCGTCAAATACGAGCGTTTACCGCCCGTGGAACGTGTCTGGAACTGACTGGCGCTCTGTTGACTGCGTCTTGATTGCTCCCCCTCTTGCGTGGGCATGTGACTTCTGGATTCTTGCCTTTAAGTGTGAACTTGAATCTGCCGAAATGGGCGGAAAAGACTTGAAAAGTGTGTTTATTCCCGCTCCGCTTGAAGCAGCAGTTACGCGTTCAATCTATGATTTAGTGAAGGCTCTTCAAAACCGCGAAGAAAAAAACTGGTTTATCTACGACAAAGTTCTTACAAAATACTGGACGCGGAAGGGACCGTGGCTGTTCCCGAAAGTTCCGGAAGAAAAATATGCGGATTTTGTTGAACACTGTCTTGGCTGTGAAGTTGTAATCAGCCCGGTTTATAACGTGCCGAGTATCGTTCCGTTTGGTGCGGATGCGGGCGTGTTCAGAAAGCTGCAGAATTCGCCTTTTGAGTTCTAGCGTTTTTTTTGTTGAGCGTCTGGAAGGAGTAGGAAATGCCTGAATCAGAAGTGATTTTTTATATCGTAAAACTCGTTCTCGGCGGAATTACGGCTTTTCTTGCAATTCTTCTCCTGAGCCGGACGCGCGACTGTGTGTGGCTCTGCCTTTCCTGTGCGTCGGTAACCGGTTATGCCGGGCTAGTCTACGAAATGGTCTGCAAAATCGGAGTTGCGTCAGACGTTACGCTTACCACGGCGGAAATCCCCGTTTTTACACTCCTGTTTGAAGCCGTTCCCGCAGCCTTTGTAATCGCCGCCTTTATTGTAATGATTGTTCGTTCTGGTAAATAGTTCTAACTTCAAAAACTCGATATTAGGGATAATAAAAATTGTCAAATAGCCGTAGCCGGGGTTCTGACACGAACGCGTCTTGAGCTTTGCTCAACCACGCGGCTCGTGGCAGGTTTCCGGCGAGAGGCTATTTGAATTTATTTTAATAGTGAGATATAAAATGACAGCATTTGAATTCTGGAATCAATATTTAAAAGATACGAAGCAGAAGGCAGAAAACGCCGTCTACAATGGCGAACTCTGTTTTGAAGACTCCAGCTGGGCAGGGCAGGGGCAGTTGTCCCTCGTGCTCGGCGGCAAAAAGACGGCAATATTTACGCCGTTTCCATCGTTCGACATAAATCGCGAAAGCGTTCCAGCCGGCGGTGAAGTTTACATCGTGGAAGACACGGAAGAAGAGCCGTGCGCTGTAATCCGCGTAAAAGACGTAAAAGTTCTGCCTTTCAACGAGATTGACTGGGAACTTGCAAAACAGGACGGCGAAAATAATTCATTAGAAGAATGGCAGGATAAAGAGCGCGAATTCTTTGAAGACGAAGCCGACCTCTGCGGATTTGATTTTACGGAAGACATGCTGGTAGTCTGCGAAATTTTTGAATTGATTTATACAAAAAATTAACTGCCAGGTCGAATTTCGAGTGAATTTCTATTTTGTCAACGAAGCAAGGTCTGTAGAAA
>CAVJKK010000290.1:1483-2822 GCA_963649855.1 Anaerovoracaceae bacterium | reverse complement strand
TTTCAGTCATCAAAAAGCCCCGCCGTAACTAAGATTGAAGAAATAGAATCTTTCCAGTACTGGATATGAAGTTCATTAAACGAAGGATTCAGAATGGATTCAGCCTTTCCATTTTCTATCGCAAAACCCGCAAAATCCGCGCTGTTCTGAGAGCAGACGAATACTGCCGGACAAGGTCCCGCCAGAGTTGACATCCTCAGAATTACTGCATAAAGCGTCTGCCCGCCTCTTGTTTTTCTGCATTTGAAAACTGCTGTTTCCGCAGAAAGATGAGATTTAAGTTTTACAAAATCACCGACGGTGTAGAAACCCGGTTCGTAAATTTCTAAAGTCTGTTCAATTTTTGCCTTTAAACCTGTTTTTCCGAAACCTTTTGCAAGGAAAATCATGCCGGTTAAAATTCCGCCGGCAACAACAAACGCACCAAAAAGAATGGCAACTTTTATCAGGATTTTTTTATTCCGTTCGCTAAGCAATTTTTTCCTCCGTTATTTTGTCTCTTCCAGCTGTTTTATCCGTTCGTAGAGAATTTTCTGTGTTTTCTGAAGTTCAACGATACGCTCTGCATGCACGATTAAAAGGCTCATGATATTCGTCAAAAGAACCGTAAAAACAGCCCCTGCAGAAGAAGTTCCCGCACCAATGATAAAAAATGCCGCCACTCCCGCAAAAATGCCGTAAAAAGCCTTTCCCACCGCCGTTACGGGAGTCATCCCCGGACACTGAAGCAGAAACAGCGCTGCGGTAAAAAGTCCGCTTGTACACAGTCCCAGAATCAAATCCCCGTGCATTGCAGAGCCGTAAAAATGAGGACCTGCAAAATAAATCAGGACAGCATAGAGAAGAACGAAAATCCCCGGAATCATCGCCTTTACGACGTCAATTGAAATCAGGATTATTGAAGTTACGAGAGTTATAAAATTGAAGCGGAAAGCAGGAATTGCAGAGTGGGAATCCCAAAATAAAGAAATATATCCGTCTGGAATTGAAACCCCGAAAAATGAAAAAACTGACCGGTTGAAAAATGCCGTAATCCTCGCATCAAGTGCATTTGTCGGAAAAGTTCCGTTCTGAATCAAGGCAAGCGCCGGATTCTTAGAAAGCAGGATTTCGTGGGAAATCTGATAATCCGGAAAAAATGCAGAACCCGTGAGCCAGCAGAGGCAGACGACAAGGCACGGAAGATTTATCCAGTTGTCTGCAAATCCGCCCGCAAAATAGCGCAGGCAGATGACTGTTAAAAAAGTAATCAGAAAAGCCGCATAAAACGGATAGGAAGCAGGCAGAAAAAGTCCCGTTAAAACTCCCTGAATTACGGCAAGAATAAAATCATATTCAG
>CAVJKK010000290.1:414-1473 GCA_963649855.1 Anaerovoracaceae bacterium | reverse complement strand
CATATTCAGTTTTTGTTTTTCTGTAGAGTTTTTCAAAAAATTCCGCCCCGGCGCTTGCCGCAACAGTTGAAAAAAGAATCACGAGGTTTGACCAGCTTTTCGTAATGAAAAGCATGAAAATCTGCGGAAGCAGAAAGCAAAGCAGAAAAACTGAATTGATTCTCGAAGAAGAAAACAAATATGTAAAAGGCTTTAAGGTAACTGTAATTTTTTTACTCATCAATCTTTCCCTGATTTTTCTGTTTTAATGAAGCGATTATCTGGCTCAGCGGAATCCTTGACGGACACACAGAATTGCAAAGTGAACATTCCGTGCACAAAACCGCAGTCTTTTTTATGATTTCAAGGCTTCTGTCGTTAAAATCTTTATTTTTCCAGCATCTGTAAAGGCTTTCCGGATAAAGGTTCAGCGGACAGATTTTAAGGCAGTTTCCGCAGCGGATGCAGTTCTGTTCAGTCTGATCCGGAAGTTCGTTAAACGGAATAAAAGCAACCGATTTGACGTCTTTAGAAACAGGAATGTTCATATCAGCAAGAGAATTTCCAGTCATCTTACCGTTTATGACGATTTTTCCCGCTTCTCTTTTAAATCCGCCAGACTGCTGCGCAAGGTCTGCGAGCGTAGTTCCGATTTTTACATTGATTACGCAGGCAGCGTTAAGACAGTCTCCCGTAACATGAACATTCGTGCTCATTACAGGCTTGTCGAAGACAACAGCATTGTAAGCATTGAGCGCCGTAATTGAGTCAATGTATAAATCTTTTATCCCGGTACGCGCAAAAACAGTATCTTTCAGCGATTTCAGCGCTTTCTCTGAAATTTCATGAACAAATCCGTTCGGATATGCCTTTGAATCAACTTCAACAAAACCAACCGGAATTTTTAACCCCGGAATCGAAAAATCAAAATCTTTTTGAAGGATGTCGCAGGCAAATAAAATTCCTGCCGCACCGATCGCCTTTGCAATTATTGCGCTGCCCGTTTTTATCTGTTCAAAATAGTGCTCTGCCACAAAACCGTCAGTAAGCCGGCTCGGATCTTCAGAATAAAGCCTTACT
>CAVJKK010000290.1:0-404 GCA_963649855.1 Anaerovoracaceae bacterium | reverse complement strand
AAGAATGCGTGGCAAAGTCCGGTCAAGATTTTTTATCTGAAGGCTCAGGTCTTCACAGTTGAGAAAGGTATTTACGACGCCGTTTTTGGTCAGAAGAAAAGTAATTGCAGATTCGTCATCCTGTTCCCAGTCAAGCGAAAGCGGCTTTTTACCCGTAAAAGAAAATTCACCCTTTAAATTGATTTTTGCAGAGAGACCTTCACTGCCGTCGGCAAAAGCACAGTGAACTAAATTTTCTACAGTTCCCGGAATTGAAGAATGAACGTAAGCTCCCGCAGATTTTGCAATAACCTGCCCTTCCTTTACTGTATCTCCTGCTTTTATGAGGATTTCAACATCGTCCGCACCATTTTTTTTCAGCGGAACAAAAACCGACGACGGAATGAAACCGCTCACAGTTTTTG
>CAVJKK010000289.1:0-2831 GCA_963649855.1 Anaerovoracaceae bacterium | reverse complement strand
TCGCTTGTGCCTTCGGGCGACAGGCTCAACCACCGTGTTTACCTACGCCTTTTTTTGTCAATTCACACAGTAATTCAAAAACTCGACATTCAGGCTCGTAGTTTCAAATAACCTCTCGCAAAAAACTTACCGCATGATTTTTTTCTATATTCTTTTGTCTGTCTTGAATTCCTGCTTTTTTTTTATAAAATTGAAGGCGTTATGAAAAAAACTGAACTTCTTAAAGTATTTTTTTATGCGGGTCTTTTTGTTCTTGCTGCGAATGTTCACGCTCAGACTGTAAACACTCAGCCGACGGAAGATTCTTCTCAGACTGAAAACAACGATTTTTCTTTTGCCGACATGGACTTAGTTGAACTCGGACCTCAGAACGGCGCGATGTTTGACGTCTACGTAATCGGCGACAAAAGCCAGTCTTACACGGAAAAACGCTGGATTACGCCATTTCTGCTCAACAGAACGGAAACTACCTACGATTTATGGTATTCAGTCAGGACATCTGCCGAAGATTCAGGCTACAGTTTCTTAAATCCAGGACAGGAAGGCTCTGAAGGAAAGCGCGGTGCACAGCCGACGAATGCGGGCAAATATCAGCCGGTCACGATGATAAGCTGGTACGACGCCGTAATCTGGTGCAACGCATTTTCTGAACTCTACGGTCTTGAACCGTGCTACACATATAAAGGCGAAATTTTAAAAGACGCACACGAAACGACAAAACTCGACATCTGCGAATGTAACTGGAACTCAAATGGCTTCAGGCTTCCGAGCGAAGAAGAATGGGAATACGCCGCACGCAGGACAAAGAGCGGTTTTCAAGGCGGAGACCTGCTGAGCGGTCAGGTTGATTCAAACGGAAAAGACGATTTTATGATTCCCGAAAACGAAGTTGCATGGACGGCAAACAACGCGCAGTTTACGCACATCGTCGGAACA
Source organism: Anaerovoracaceae bacterium (assembly GCA_963649855.1). GTDB lineage: Bacteria > Spirochaetota > Spirochaetia > Treponematales > Treponemataceae > Treponema_D. The sequence continues at coordinate 1,895 of CAVJKK010000289.1, read as the reverse complement.
GCCGGCACACCGTTTGAAAACAGGGCACAACCCGAACCCGGCAGCGGAAACCCAAACGGCGCGGGCATTTTCGACATGAGCGGGAACGTCCTTGAGTTTGTGTGGGACTGGCTTGGAAATTACAGGGCAGTTGAACCCGGCACGCGCGCAGCAGGTCCGGAATTTGGAAGCCAGAGGGTAAGCCGCGGCGGAAGTTACAGCGTTTACACGCCGTTCTGCTGTACCGGCGACCGCTACAGCTTTGATCCGAATGAAGTCTACAATTACTTCGGCTTCCGTTTTGCACAGACAAAAAAACAGGGGGATTTTTAATCTACAGGCTGCACAATTCAGCAGATTTTACGCTCCATTTTTCATCCTGTTTTTCAATTTCAACCAGGGCGTACTTACCTTCAAAAAGTGCGCCCGGATTTATTACAGTGCTTTCGCCTATCCTGTCGATTCCCGCGCTTTCATGGATGTGACCAGTTACAACAAGAAGCGGCTGTGTTTTTTCGATAAAGTCGCGCAAAATCTGGCTTCCGACGTGGACTCCCGCAGGAATCAAGTCTGCCTTCGTATCTTTCGGAGGATTATGCATGATCAGAACAAGGCTCGAGCATTTTCCGTCTTTGTCTGCAATCTGTTCAATCGAACTGCCGATTACGTCAAAATCGCCGGCAAGTTCTTCTTCCGTGCGTTCAAAAGGGGTGTCGCCGGAAAACTTTGAACCGCCACCGCTGCCTGCAATCACAAGCCCGTCCGTAAAAGTCATGCTTTTCTGAACGTTGATGTCCGCATCTTCCAGTTCTTCGATGAATTCCGGTTCATCACAGTTACCGAGGACTGCAAAAACTGATTCGTGGCTTTTGCGGAGTGCTTCAAGCGTTGGCTTTCCCGTTTCCGCATGATTGAACTTTGCAAAGTCACCGCCGAACAGAACGAGGTCTGCAGCCTTAAACTGTTCCGAGAGTTTTTCGATATTTTCTACGCTTCCGTGCGCATCTGAAATAACTAAGATTTTCATATATTCTCCATGACGCGGCACAGTGCCTTCATCTGGTCGTGCGTGCCGATTGTGATTCTCAAAAAGTCTTCTATGCCGCTGGTGTTGAAGTGACGGACTAAGATTCCTTCCTGCTTGATTTTTCTGTATGCTTCTTCACCTGAAACGCCCTGCTTTTTGCAGAAAACGAAGTTTGTCTGGCTGTCCAGAACGTACCAGCCGTGTTTCCGCAGAAAATCGATGAACTCGTCGCGCTCAAAGGCAACGCTTTTCGCACATTCCGCGTAATAGCCCACGTCCGAACACGCGGCGATTCCTGCCTGCTGTGCCATAAAGTCGATCGGAAAGTGGTTAAGCGAATTTTTTACGGTCGTGATGTAATTTACAAGTTCTTCACTTGCAACAACGTAGCCGAGCCTTAAACCGGCACCGCACAGTGACTTTGAAAAAGTACGCACGATGACGAGATTTTTAAATTCAGCAAGAAGCGGGATGCAGCTTTCTCCGCCAAAATCAACATACGCTTCATCAACGACAAAAACTCTGTCTTCTGGCGCCTTCTGAATCATTGAGCGAACCTGCTCGCGCGTAAGGGCGATTGAAGTCGGCGCATTCGGATTTGCAAAAATGATGCTCGTGTCTTTCGCATTTGCTTCATCAAGCATTTTTTTTGTGTCTAAAGTCCAGTCAGCATTGAGCGGAACTTTGCACAGAGGAATGTCGTAAAAACCGCCGTAAACCGGGTAGAACGAATATGTGTGTTCAGGAAGAACGAGCTGACGGTCGCTGTCAAAAAAAGCGTAGAAGACAAAACTCAGGACTTCGTCTGAACCGTTACCCGCATAAATCATTTCAGGCGTTACGGTAAAAGGAATTTTGTCCGAAGCACACGGCTGAACCTGTCCACCGC
>CAVJKK010000288.1:0-2840 GCA_963649855.1 Anaerovoracaceae bacterium | reverse complement strand
GTAACTTACGCCTTTACCTTCCAGTTCCGTTAAATTCCTGATTGAAGGACGAAGTTTTTTGTTCCCGGTTGCAAGCACCAGAGATTTTGCAGAATATTCGCCGCCGGTGGTTTTTGCGCAGAAAGTTAGGTCAGAGTTTATTTCGACATGGGTAACTTCCGCCTGAACGACTGTAATTCCAAGATTTTGAGCCTGTTTTATTCCGTTTGCATAGAGTTCCGTTCCCGAAATGCCGTCAGGAAAACCGTAATAGTTGTCGATTCTGTGAGCCTTTTCGAGTGCAAAAGCCCCGTTGTGAACGATTAAAACATTAAATCCGGCGCGCCTGGCGTAAATTCCCGCCGAAATCCCCGCCGGCCCCGCGCCGATAACGATAAGGTCAAATTGATTCATAGGTACGTGGGTCAATCTTATCATAGTTTAAGGCATCAAAAAAGGCTGTTGTCGTACCGTTGTTCATCAAAATTGTTAGACTTAACTTCTTATTCCGCTTCCTCATAGTAATACGAATAATCTATTCCTTTCATAAACATTTCGCGGTCGTTGATTTTGTCTGTTAAGGCATTAAAAATCAGCGATTTTATTTTTGAACTGTCCGCAACGCTTTGTTCCATTGCGTCAAGATATTCCTTCTTGTTTATCTGACTCCAGTCAACGCATTTTTTTAGGCTACGTTTTAAAATCAAGTCCAGCCAGATTCTTGTTGCCCGTCCGTTTCCTTCTCTAAAAGGGTGAGCTACATTCATTTCTACATATTTGTCTATAATCTGTTCAAATGTATCCTCGCTCATCTTTTCTATTTGTTCTAAAGTTTCAGGCAGAAACTCTGCACTTGCAAACTTAAATCCACCTTTAGAAATATTTACAGTTCGGATTTTTCCTGCAAAATCATAAAGCCCACCAAAAAGATATGCATGAATCTGTTTAAGTCCGTTTATTGTTCCCACTTCAATGCTTTCCAAAAGGGAACTTTCAAAAAGTGCATAAGCCTTTGTCTTGCTTTTGCCGTCAATTGTTTCGTCATTGTAAGTAAACGCCGCAACCTGCGGTTGCTTCCCGAGTTTTCTATCGAAAACTCGCATATCATTTTTATGAAACTTATTATTTGGAAAATTTCTTGCAAGTTCAATTACCTGATTGTAATCCATTACATTTGAAAGGCGTCTTTTTCCATCAGGTGCAGTAAGCTTGAACTGGGTAGTAACACTACCCAGTTGATTATTTTCTTTTTTAAGTTTTGCCTTTAAGTATTTCCAGTAATTTCTGTTCTTTTCGTAATCATTCTGACTATTTAATACGCCAATAATATCAAGAACGCTGAACCACCACTTAGAATTTGCTTCGTCCCAAACAGCACGGACTTCTCTATCATTAAAAAATCTGATTGAAATTTTTTCTGGCATTTCTTCCCTCCGAGTGTTACATCGTTTTCCATGATTTTTCTTAACAGATTGATTGTATCATAACAGGCTTTTTCTGTATTATTTTTTTATGATTGACTTGCATTCTCATTCTTCGGCTTCGGACGGGCTTTTGTCTCCGGCGGATTCTGCGCGTTATGCGGCGGAAAAAAATCTTACAACGTGGGCTTTGACTGATCACGACACGGTGGACGGGCTTTACGATGCGGCGAAGGTCTGTCTTGAGACGGGCGTCAATTTTGTTCCCGGAATTGAAATTACGATTGCATGGCAGACGGGCGAATTTCATCTTTTAGGGCTCGGCTTGCGGCGGAAAAGTGAAGAACTGCGGGACGTGATTGAATACAGCACGAACGAACGGCGTGAACGCAACCTTCAGATTGTCCAGAAGATGAACGCGGACGGCTACGATTTTACGCTTAAACAGATTGAAGCTTCTTTTACGGCGAGTCAGATCGGGCGTCCTCATTTTGCGGATTTTCTTGTAAAGCAGGGAATCGTCCGCAACAGGCAGGAAGCGTTTGACCGTTTTTTAGGGCGCGGGCAGAAGTGGTATGTGTCTCATAACGGCGAAAATCTTGAAACTGCGGTTGAAGCAGTCAAAACTTCCGGCGGTGTGCCGGTTCTTGCGCATCCGATGTCGCTTTACGTCGGTTTCGGGGAGCTGGAAGGCGTAATCACGAAAATCCGGAATACTGGCGTTCAGGGACTGGAAGCGTATCATCCGGCGGCGCGCCGGTCACAGTGCTATCGCCTTGAAGAAATCGCGCGGAAACTCGGAATGTTCGTAACGGCGGGCAGCGATTTTCATGGACGCGGCGTGCGTGCAGACCGACATTTAGGCAAGACCGTCGGCGACAAAAAAATCGAAGAACGCTTCTGGGAAGAAGAATTAAAACCCGCATTAGGTGAAGATTTTGATTTTAGAAACACAGAGTGGGCAAAAAACTGAAGTCCCCGACAAAAAACTGCCACGAACCGCTTGATTTATACCAAAGACACACGGACTCAAGCGGCACTATGTAAGACTGCGCCAGGGACGGCGCCAAAGACTGAAGTTCCCCGACAAAAAACGAAGTTTTTTGTGCACGACAGGACGTCGTGCGCGTAGTCAGTACGATTAAAAAAATGGAAATCATCTTTCGTACTCAGTACGATTGCAAAAATTTAAAATGACTTTCGTATTGAGTAAAAATTTCAAATAGCCGCAGTCGAAAGTTAATTTCGAGTTTTTGTAATAAGATGCTCCGAAAAAGGCTCTCGGTCGGTTCTGTCATTATTGCGCTGATTGAGCTCGTCGAAATCAAGCATAAACTAAATAAACTGGTAGTTACTGCGCTTCGCTTGTGCCTTCGGGCGACAGGCTCAACCACGCGGCTCGTGGCAGGTTTTTGGCGAGAGGCTATTTGAATTTATTAT
>CAVJKK010000287.1:0-2842 GCA_963649855.1 Anaerovoracaceae bacterium | reverse complement strand
CTTGTAATACGGAGCTGACTTACAGCATCCTGACAGAAAACTTCCCACAGATCGACGCAGTAAAAAATCTGAACAATCGCATAACCAAGGCAAAGCCCGAGAACGAGGACAAGGCTTGCAGCATATTCGCCTGAAGTTGCGCCGAGGTTTACGAGTCCCTTGATTGATTTTATTACGACGACAGAACCGTTCCCGATTATATAACCGACAAAAATAAGAATGTATGTGGCAACCTTGATTTTTTTCATTGAAGAAATGAAAAGCGATTTTTCTTCTTCCGAAACTTCTTCAGTTTTCGCTTTTGCAAGGACTTTTGTAAGCGGACGAATCAGGATTTTAACGATAATTGCAATAATCACCCATAAACCGAGCGAAACCGCAATCGTAGTCGGCAGACCAGTAAAAAACTCTGCAACCGATTCACGGTGAATAAAAACATTCTGCACGAACGAAAGCATGCTGACAAAAATAACGCTCGCTATGCCAAAAATTGTAAGATAGATTCCATAAAGACTCATAACTTCTCCGGTCTCCTGAAAATGAAAAGTATGTTATTTCAAAGATTATAAACCATTTTTTCATAATCGCAAGGTCGGGGAATATAAAGCAGACAGAACAGCGGATAAAAAATTGTCCACTATTAAGAAGAATGTCAAATAGCCATAGCAGGGGTTCTGACACAGACGCGTCTTGAGCTTGCTCAACCACGCGGCTCGTGGCAGGTTCCCGGCGAGAGGCTATTTGAATTTATTCAAATCAGGACTATTTAAAATCCGAGCATCTGCAGCAGAAGAACGTAAAGCGGAAGTGTTACGATGCTCAGGACCGTAGAAACAACGACAAGCGCCGACGCGTATTTTTCGTCCTTGCCGTATGTGACCGCGAGAATCGGCGTGATTGCCGCGACCGGGCAGGCTTCGAGGATTAAACAGATGAGCGAGGTCTGACTTTTCAGCTTCAGAACGGCAAAAACGAGCGTGCACAAAAGCGGAATTAAGACCAGGCGCACAGCCGTTCCGAACCACACTTCCTTTGATTTGAGGGACGCGAGGATATTTGTTTCTGCAATCGTAATTCCCGTGACAATCATCGCAAGCGGAGTCGTCATCGCTCCGACCTGCCCCACCGGCTCAACGATGATCTGTGGCAGACTGATTTTAAATACATAAAGAACAATTCCAACAAAAACGGCAACAATCGGAGGACATTTTACAATCGACTTCAGCAAATCTTTCGGGCTGGAAGCTTCCGCAAAAAATGTGTAGCCGACCGTCCAGAGCATAATGTTAAAAACCGTAACGTAGGCGCTCGCGTAAATAATTCCCGTGTGACCGAACATCGCGCGGATGAGCGGAAAGCCCATGTAAGCCGCGTTTGAAAATCCGCAGCCGAAACGAAACACCGCTCTAAAATCTTTTTTTAATATAAAAGAAGTTAAAATCGAAACGCCCACGCCAAGCGCGCACAAAACAATGCTGAAAACAAAGGCAGTTCCAAGCTGAATCTCGCCGTCTTCCGAAGAGCTGCCCATAAACGAATTGACAATCAGACACGGAATGACAAGTTTAATCAGAAGCGACGTTAAAACAGCCTTGTTTTCGCCCGAAACAATCTTAAGCTTAAAAAGCACAACGCCCGCAAGCACCATTAAAAAAAGTTCAAAAACCTGTTTTGCCGTAATCAAAGCCAGAGCCATTTTTTTCCTCGCGTTAAGTTTTAAAGTCACCAGACCACCCGTCTGCATATAAGAATATAGATAATTAAAAAGTAATAATACAAGTTTTTTATCATTTCCAGACAAAAAACACGGTTTAGTTATGATTAGAGGAGAAATATCTGTTAGAATACTCCTGATTCTTATGGAACAGACTGTTTTTGATTCAAAGAAAAAAGGCTTGTACCGCGACAGCGTTCATTCGCTTTACATTGAGCGCGTAATAAAATCGCGGTCTATGGCGCAGGCGCATTACCATCCTTATTTTGAGCTTTATTTTGTAACGAGCGGAAACTGCAAGATCTTCGCCGCCCACAGCGTAAGTTCTTTAAGCCCGGGAGATGTGATAATCCTGCCGCCGGGAACCCTGCACAGAAGCCAGTACGAAAACAGTTCCGTTGAACGCTTTACGCTCTATTTTACAGAAAAATATCTTGAAGACTTGCTTCCCCTCTTGGGAAAATCTTTTATAAACGAAAAACTAAAAAAATGCACTGTCGCTTTTTCAGGCGAAAAGCTTAAAACGCTGGAGAAGTGCTTTAAAGACATCCTGGCGATTCAAAACGAAAGCAAAAGCAGTTCTGCAGAAGACGACTTCAACACTCTCCAGACGAAAATCCGTCTTCTTGAAATCCTGAATTTAATCGCCTCAAACACTCAGAGGGAAGAAAACCTTTCGGCTGTAAAATCAAAATCGCAGCTGGAAATTGAAAAGGCGGCAAAGTTCATTTTTGAAAACTACGCTGAAGAAATTACCTTAGTTCAGGCGGCAAAGATGGCAGGGATGCGCGACACCTATTTTTCAAGGCGGTTCAAGGAAGTGACGGGCTTGGGTTTCCGCGAATATCTTTTAAATGTGCGCATCCAGCACAGCATGCAGATGCTGTTAAAAAGCGAACTTTCCATAACGCAGATTGCAACCGCCTGCGGCTTTTCCGACGGCAACTACTTCGGCGACATCTTCAAGAAAATCACAGGAAAATCACCGAGAGAGTTCAGAAAAGGACAAGCCTGAAATAAATCAACACACGACGCTATTTAACTTCGAGTTTTTGAATCACTGTGTAAATTGTCAAAAAAGGCGTAAGTAAACACGGTGGTTGAGCCTGTCGCCCGAAGGCACAAGCG
>CAVJKK010000286.1:0-2842 GCA_963649855.1 Anaerovoracaceae bacterium | reverse complement strand
ATCTTCTTTTCCAAAGATAGGATTTTGGAAACAAGATGCAGTGTATTCAAATGTTATTCAGGCGACTTTCACGGACATTTTTACGTAGGTGAGGAAGCAAGGCTTTGCGTGCACGAGATAGCCTTGTTGTTACTGTTTAAAGAACGCATGAAAACCGAGCCAATCGGAGATGCAACGGACTTAAACGGTAACATCCTGCTTACAAACTTCAGAAAAACCAGGGCTAAACTTCCCGACAACCGGGACATGCCGGAAAAAAAGGTAATCCTGGAACCTTCCCTTGAATATAATGCCGGAGAGTTGAAGCTTGGCTTTAAAATCGGAACGGATAAGCTTTTTGTCTTAAGAAAGCTGGAGGACTTTGTGGGTACGGTAGAGACAAAGGGAAACTGGCCGCTTGGCAAAATGTCGTCGATAGATTTTTCTTTTTCCGAATTTACCGAATCGAGTCAGATTCTTTATAACTTCATCAAAAATGTCACCATGCAGGTGAGGCGCAGAAACAATTATTTTGCCGACCATTATGTGTATATAGATTCGCAAATGACTGTCAAAGACCGTATCCCTTTATACGGAGAGTGGCTGGATACGTTTTTTGAAGCGGAAAAAGAAAAAATAATTCCGGTTACCATTGAACAATGGCGCCGAGGTAAGGTTCGTACGGAATGGCTTCTTACCGAGGGAAATCCGGATATATCGCTCAGCATAGCAATGCAGCAGGATTCCGACGGAGTTTTTCACGGAATTAAGCTGACAGGCATGGTTCCCGACTTTATCGAGGGAATCAATTACAAGTATTTTGTTCAGGATAACTGTCTTTACCGTGTGAATGCGGAAGGCTTTAAAGAATTGGAGCCTCTCTTGGAAACCGGACAGGACGGAAAAATAGAAATAAACATCGGACGCAAGCATCTGTCGGAATTTTATTACAGGGTGTTACCGACAATTGAAAAGTTTGTCAAGGTAAAAAAGAACGATCAGAAGATTATAGATGATTATTTGCCGCCGGAAGCGGAGTTTAAGTTCTTCTTGGATACGGAAGACGGAAGAGCTTTTTGCAAGGCCAAAACATGCTACGGAAACAGTGAATTTAATCTGACAGACTGGGGTATAGACACCAAAAAAATTGACACCTTCCGTGACCAGGAAATCGAGCAAAACGTGATAAAAGAAATTGCTCCGTATTTTCCCATGATTGACAGGTCGACGGAAAGCTTTGTTTCAAATGATGATGCTGACTCAATCTATGATTTCCTTCAAAACGGAGTCCCTCTTTTGATGCGTTTGGGACAGGTGCAGGCTACCGACAGATTTGACAGACTGAATATTCGAAAGAAAATTCCCGTAAGCGTGGGAGTATCCGTTAAAAGCGATGTTATGAATCTTGAGATTCAGTCTACAGAGCTTTCTCAGGATGAACTTTTGGATGTCTTAAACAGCTATAGGAAAAAGAAAAAATATCATCGTCTAAAAAACGGTGAGTTTGTGGATCTTGAGGGAGAGAATTTACAGGAACTCGTTGACTTAATGGATGCTTTGCATATTTCGCCCAAGGATTTTGTAAAGGGTAAGATGAAGCAGCCTCTTTTCCGTGCTCTTTATTTGGACAAGATGCTTGAGCAATGCGAAGATGTCTACTCGGAGCGTGATGCCAAATTTAAACAGCTTGTCAAGAATTTTAAGACGGTGGAAGATTCGGATTATGAAGTGCCGAAGAGCCTTCAAAAGGTCCTCAGAAAGTATCAAAAATACGGATATCGCTGGTTGAGGACCCTTGAAAACTGTGGCTTTGGCGGAATTCTGGCTGATGATATGGGTCTTGGTAAGACTTTGCAGGTTATAACGCTTCTTCTTTCTCACAAGGAAGAAAATAACACGGATTTCCCGGCGTTGATCGTCACACCTGCTTCCCTTGTGTATAACTGGCGCGAAGAATTCTCAAATTTCGCACCGGATCTTACCGTAAGCCTTATTACCGGCAGTCAGGCGGAACGCAAGGAACTTATAGAAAATTATAAAAGTGCCGATGTAATCGTGACATCGTATGATTTGCTAAAGCGGGACATTGATCAGTATGAGGGGAAAAACTTCAGCGTACAGGTTATAGATGAGGCACAGTATATCAAAAATCATACTACCGCTGCGGCTAAATCGGTGAAGCTGATTTCGGCACGCACAAAGTTTGCCCTGACAGGTACGCCTATAGAGAATCGTCTGAGTGAGCTTTGGAGTATTTTTGATTATCTGATGCCGGGATTTTTGTACAGCTATCAGAGATTTCATGAGGAACTGGAAAATCCGATTGTGCAGAATGCAGATGAAACAGCTATGAAGCGGCTTCAGAAAATGATCTCCCCGTTTGTGCTGCGCAGGCTGAAAAAAGATGTGCTGACCGATTTGCCGGACAAGCTGGAAGAGACTATGGTGGCGCAGCTGTCAGGGGAGCAGCAGAAGCTTTATGATGCCCATGTAAAACGGATGATGCTCATGCTGGACAAACAGTCGGAGGAAGAATTTAAGACTTCCAGGATTACGATTTTGTCGGAAATCACAAAACTCCGTCAGCTGTGCTGTGATCCGGGACTGATTTATGAGGATTACAAGGGAGAATCTGCAAAGCTGGAAATGTGCATCAATATGATAAAAAATGCAGTGGAAGGCGGACATAAGTTACTGTTGTTTTCACAGTTTATTTCCATGCTGGATCGGATTTCAGCCAGATTAAAGTCGGAGAAAATTGGTTACTATCTGTTGACTGGATCTACCAGCAAGGAAAAACGTGCGGAAATGGTGGAAGCATTTGCAGAAGATGATGTTCCGGTATTTCTGATTTCACTGAAAG
>CAVJKK010000285.1:0-2843 GCA_963649855.1 Anaerovoracaceae bacterium | reverse complement strand
GAGCACGCGGAAGTTTGCCTTTGCAGAATAATGAACGAGTTCATCTTCACGCTCGTGGAAATTAACTTTCTTGACGTTCAGTTCTTCAGAAATCGCATCGACCATGCTTTCAAGAACCTTGCGTTCTTCCGGATTGCGCGTTACGAGTTCTGCCGAAAGAAGCGGCTGGCGGTTTTTGAGGTTGAACTGATTGCGAAGCGAACGTCCCATAGAAACAGCCTTCTGAACAGTCGCCATCTTGAATTCAAGGTCAGTGTCGCGGAGTTTTTCGTCGTAAACCGGATAATCCATCAGATGAACGGATTCTTTGTCACCTTCAAGCTTTAAGTTCTGCCAGATTTCTTCTGCAAGGAAAGGAACGAACGGAGAAGCAACAAGACAGAAAGTTCTGTAGGCAAGGTAGAGGGTTTCAAAGGCTTCAATCATGTCCTGACGGTTTTCATTCCTTGAAAAACGCTTTCTTGAACGGCGGATATACCAGTTGTTGATTTCGTCAATAAAATTGATAATCGGGTCGATTGCCGTACTCAAATCATAGTCGTCAAGGGCGGAAGTAACTTCCTTAATCATCTTCTGGGAAACAGAGATAATCCAGCGGTCCATCGGGTTTGAAGGAGTCTTGCCGTCAAAATAATGACCGGTTGCCTGATAGCCTTCTACGTTTGCATAGCTGATAAAGAAATTGTAGCCCGACCAGATTGGAATGATGATGTTTTTGATTACTTCACGCACGCCGTTGTCAGAATAACGAAGGTCATCCGCACGAACTACGGCAGAATGAGTAAGGAAAAGACGGAGGGCATCTGCACCGAATTTGTCGATTGCTTCAACAGGATCGGTGTAGTTGTGGAGTGACTTTGACATCTTGCGTCCGTCTTCTGCAAGGACAAGACCGTTTACGATACAGTTCTTGAATGCAGGGCGACCAAAAAGATGAGTTGCAAGAATCGTGAGCGTGTAGAACCAGCCGCGCGTCTGATCGAGACCCTCAGAAATAAAGTCCGCAGGGAAATGCTTTTCAAAGTAGTCTTTGTTTTCAAACGGATAGTGCTGCTGTGCATAAGGCATTGAACCTGATTCAAACCAGCAGTCAAAGACTTCCGGAATACGATGCATCGTGCCTTTCTTACATTTCGGGCAGGCAAAAGTAATTTTATCAACAAACTGCTTGTGCAGGTCTTCAGGATAAACGCCCGACAGGTCTTTTACTTCCTGGCGTGAACCCACGCAGATCTTGTGTCCGCAGTCAGCGTTATCACATCTCCAGATTGGAATCGGGTTTCCCCAGTAGCGGTTACGGCTTACTGCCCAGTCACGGCTTCCGGCAAGCCATTTACCGAAACGACCTTCCTTGATGTGAGCCGGCTGCCATTTTATCTGGCTGTTAGAGTTCAAAAGATTTTCGTGGAAGTCTGCAACCTTTACGAACCACGAACCGATTCCGCGGTAAATCAAAGGCGAACCGCATCTCCAGCAGTGAGGATAGGAGTGTTCGTACTGTTCTTTTTTAACGAGTTTCTTTTCTGCCTTGAGTCTGTCGCAGATGTCCTTATCGCAGTCCTTTACGAAGCGTCCCATATAATCGCCGACTTCTGAAGTAAACTTACATTCAGCGTCAATCGGTTCAACGTTCGGAACACCGCTGCCCTTGAATACGAGGTTATCGTCTTCACCGAAAGCCGGGGCAATATGAACGATTCCCGTACCGTCTTCCGTAGAAACATAGTCTGCGTTGAACATTCTGAAAGCACCGTCCGTACATTTCTGTTCCGAGATTCTTTCACATTCGGCAGGGTCTGCGAGGTTTGCAAAATAAGGGAAAAGCGGTTCATATCTTGCGCCGATAAAATCCTTACCCTTGCGTCTGTAGATGATTTCGTAATCTTCAGGATTTTTGTAGTAGGCAGCAAGGCGCGCTTCAGCAAAGATGTAATAGTCGCCGCTTTCTTTGTCGAGGATTTTTACATAGTCAATTTCAGGCCCCATACAAAGCCCGAGGTTTGAAGGCAGAGTCCACGGAGTCGTAGTCCATGCAATGAAATACGTTTTTCCGTTAGTCATGTCCTTGTCGTCAATTGCGGCAGGAGCTTTTGTAATCTTAAAGCGGACTGTAACGGCAGTGTCTTTTACGTCCTTGTAGCCCTGTGCAAGTTCGTGAGTTGAAAGGACGGTCGCACATCTGGGGCAGTACGGAAGGATGTATTTTCCTTCGTAGATTAAGCCTTTGTCCCAGAGGGATTTTGCAACCCACCAGATTGATTCCATGTAGTCAGGATTCATCGTCTTGTAGTCGTTGTCAAAATCAACCCAGCGACCCATGCGGGTAATGGTCTTGCGCCATTCTGAAGTATATTTCAAAACCGAAGCACGGCACTTGTCGTTAAAGTTTGCAACACCGTACGCTTCAATTTCGTGTTTAGAATTGATGCCGAGTTCTTTTTCAATAAGGTTTTCTACCGGAAGACCGTGGCAGTCCCAGCCGAAACGGCGTTCAACCTTTTTGCCTTTCATGGTCTGGTAGCGTGGAATAATGTCTTTAATAGTTGAAGGAATAAAATGACCGAAATGAGGAAGTCCTGTAGCAAACGGAGGACCATCAAAGAAAACAAACTCTTCAGCCTTGTCGCGCTGACGGATTGACTTTTTAAAAATATCGTTCTTTTCCCAGAATTTTAAAACTTCTTCTTCCTGCTTAGGAAAGTCTGGCTTAGGATCTACTGGAGTGTACACAATCTGCCCTCTTTTTTTATGAAAAATAATTGCTAATTATAATGATTTTAAGAGGTTTGTACAACGAAGGGAGATTTTACACTGTCGCCGGCGAAGGGGTGAATTATGTATCG
>CAVJKK010000284.1:0-2909 GCA_963649855.1 Anaerovoracaceae bacterium | reverse complement strand
TATGAGCCTAGTGGCGATCAGGGTCAGGCTATCGAAAAACTGAGCAAAGGTTTTCTGCGTGGCGACCGTTACCAGACGTTAAAAGGCGTAACAGGCTCAGGCAAGACCTTTACGATGGCTAAAATCATAGAAAAAGTGCAGCGTCCTACGCTCATCATCTCGCACAACAAGACGCTTTCTGCCCAGCTTTACCGCGAATTCAAGTCATTCTTTCCGGAAAATGCCGTGGAATATTTTGTTTCGTACTACGACTATTACCAGCCTGAAGCCTACGTTCCCGCCCGTGACCTCTATATAGAAAAAGATGCTGCCGTCAACAAGGAAATCGATCAGCTGCGCTTAAAGGCAACGTATTCTTTAATGGAACGCCGCGACGTAATTGTTGTTGCAACTGTAAGCTGTATTTATGGTCTTGGTATGCCGGATCTTTACAAAGAAATGCGCGTTCACATAGAAAAAGGCGAGATTTTCGACACGCGGAAGTTTGAACAGAAAATGTCGAACATTCAGTACCAGCGCAACGACATGGTTTTGGAACGCGGAAATTTCAGGGTTCGCGGAGATGTAATCGAAGTCTACCCGCCGTACATGGAAACCGACACCGCCTACAGAATTGAACTCGATTTTGACGAAATTGCTTCAATCAAAAGATTCAACGTAATCACCCGCGAAGTTGAAGAAGAACTGGACGAAATGCAGTTTTATCCTTCAAAACACTTCGTCGTCCCGCACGACGCCCTCTGTGCTGCCACCGACAGAATCTTAGAAGAAATGGCAGAGCAGGTAAAAATGTTTGAAAACGCCGGTAAACCGCTCGAAGCCGAAAGAATCAAGACCCGCACGACTTACGACGTAGAAATGATGAAAGAAATGGGCTACTGCTCTGGAATTGAAAATTATTCAGGGCCGATTTCAGGACGCAAGCGCGGAGACCCGCCGGCAACCCTTCTCCATTATTTCCCGGACGATTTTCTGTGCTTAATCGACGAAGCGCACGTTACTGTTCCGCAGATTGGCGCGATGTACGAAGGAGACCGCAGCCGCAAGCAGAACCTGATTGACTTCGGGTTCCGTCTGCCGTCCGCCCTCGACAACCGTCCCCTTAAATTCAACGAGTTTGAAAAAAAACTGAATCAGGTAATCTACGTTACGGCAACCCCGCGCAAGGAAGAAATAAAACAGTCAACGCAGGTTGTTGAACAGATTATCCGCCCGACGGGACTTTTAGACCCGCTGATTGAAGTCCGCCCGTCAGAAGGTCAGATGGAAGACATCTACAAAGAAGTAAAACAGAGAATCGAAAAGCACGAACGCAGCCTGATTTTGACTCTTACAAAAAAGATGGCAGAAGATTTGACGGATTACCTTCTCGGATTGAACTTAAAGGTAAAGTACATTCACTCGGAAATCGACACTTTTGAGCGCGTCGAAATCTTAAAGAGCCTGCGCCTTGGCGAAATCGACGTCTTAATCGGAATCAACCTTCTGCGCGAAGGAATCGACCTGCCGGAAGTAAGTTTTATCGCAATCCTCGATGCTGACAAAATCGGTTTTCTGCGTTCAACGACTTCCCTCATTCAGATTGTAGGACGCGCTGCCCGCAACGAAAACGGAATGGTCGTGATGTATGCGGATGCAGTCACGCCGGCAATAAAGGAAACGGTTGAAGAAACAAAACGCCGTCGTGCAATCCAGCAGAAATACAACGAAGAACACGGAATTACGCCACACACAGTAAGCAAGGCAGTTCAGGACATTTTAGTCCGCCAGCAGAAAGATGCAGAAGAAAATCAAAAGGTTGAACTCGATGTACTGAAAAAGAGCGCAAATCTTTTCGACGCAAAACAGCGCAAAAAACTCATAGACGCCTTGAAGCAGGAAATGTCTGAATGTGCCGACCGCTTAGACTACGAACAGGCAGCCGTAATCCGCGATCAGATTCTGGAAATTGAAGCAACCTACGGCAAGAAATAGGCGACAGGCTCAGCCGGCGTGCTGCATAGCCGTGCGCTGGACAATTTAAAATAAAAAAAACCGGTTCGTCAGAACCGGCTTTACGAAACCTTCAATGATTAGTTAGCTGCAACTGGTGCGCCAGCGTTAGCAGGTACAACATTGATTTTCTTTGTTACAAAACCACTGCGAAGACAGCGTGTACAAACGTTCAAAGTACGTGTTGTTCCACCGATTTCTGTCTTAACTTTAAGGAGATTTGGTCTCCATACGCGACGTGTGTGGTTGTATGATTTAGAAACTTTGTTACCTGTCATTGAACCTTTCAAGCAAACATCACAAACTCTTGACATAATATATACCTACCTCAAAAATCAATTCAACGTGAGTTCCAACATTCTAAAAAAAATCAGTTTATGTGTCAATTCCAAATTCTTGAATTCAAACAATTTTCCACTTTTTTCTTAGACACACTTCAACCAATTGCGCCACGAATGGTGCTAATTTTCAATCAATAACTCCAGTCCGTCGTATGCAGGGCTTACACTTCCGCCGGCGGCGGTTATTTTCTGAAGATTGCTGTACTTCGGAAGTTTTTCGTCTATGTATTCCTGGATTTCCGTATGAAAAAAATCGTGGGACATGTGCGTAAACCACGTGTGCAGCGCGCCTGTTTTGTCCGCATAGCCTAATGCCTGATCAAAACTGTTATGCGAAGAATGTGGCTGCACGCGGAGGGCGTCGATTACGAGGTGGTCAAGAGTGCCGTTTTCTGCCGTCTTTTTTACGAGGGCTAAAGATTCTTCACTTAAAAAATTGCAGTCCGTCAGATATGCAATTGTGTGATTTCTTCCATTGATATTTTTCGTAAAAAGCCAGCCAGTCGTGTGCATGTTTCCGTGAATCATCGGGACTGGAACAACCGTAAGATTTCCAAGTTTGAGCGGATTCTGCGG
>CAVJKK010000283.1:2481-2911 GCA_963649855.1 Anaerovoracaceae bacterium | reverse complement strand
GTTTTATAAAAAAAACGGGCTGCCGGTAAAACAAACTGTATGAAAACAGGCTTAAGCTTTTAAAAGTGCTTTTTCGTATTTGCGGTCGGCAGGTTTTTCGGCAGCCCTGTAGAAAATCGCAACGTTACCGATTATACGCACGAGTGTAGAATCAGTTTCTTTCTGAATGGAATCTGCAAGAGACTTTTTTTCATCCTTGTATTCGTTGAACTTTACCTTGATGAGTTCGTGGGTTTTTATAACGGTCTGAATCTGTTTAATCTGTTCTTCCGTTACACCAGCTCCTCCGATAAGAACGAGCGGAGACATCGGCTGTGCTGTCTTTTCTAAAAATTTTCTCTGTTTACTTGTTAATTCAATCATAGGGAAGATAATAACTTTTGAAAAATAAAATTGCAATTACACGGCTAATCGTGCGGCAGTTTTATAC